>JAEZVM010000403.1 GCA_023420795.1 Pseudomonadota bacterium | reverse complement strand
GCGTCACGCGTATCGGCGATGATATTCAGGATGTAGTCGAGATAGTGCTCCATGGTGCCCGTGGCGCCGAGGCTGTTGAGCGCATCGACCACGAAGTAGGCATCGCGGAGCCAGCAGAAGCGGTAATCCCAGTTGCGCCCGCTGTTCGGCGCCTCGGGAATCGAAGTGGTGACGGCGGCAACGATGGCGCCGGTATCGTCGAAGGCATTCAGCTTCAGCGTGATTGCGGAGCGGATCACCACCTGCTGCCATTCAAATGGAATCGCCAGGTTGCGCACCCAGCGATGCCAGTAAGCCAGAGTCTTCTCGTAAAAGGCGCGGCCGACATCATGGGGCGCGCCATCGACAGTTTCATCCGGGCCCATCAGCAGCGTGACGCTGTCGTGCAGGAAGAAAGGCCGCTCGTCGATCACCGACGACACCGATGCATCGGTGGTCAGACGCATCGACTGCGACATGCCGGTGTAGGAGATATGGTGTGCGCCGCAACGCGTGGTGGCTCGCTCCGCGCCATAATCCAGCGCCGGACGTACACGCAGCGCGATGCGCGGCCGGCCTGCAGTGCGCCGCACGATGCGTACCAGCATGGTTGGCGCAAACATCCGGCCATGCATGTAGAAGCGCGGCGCAAAGTCGATCACTTCGATCCCGTTACCGCCCTCGTCCTTGATGCGGCTGATGAGGATCGCGGAATTGTGCTCGTATTGCTGCTCCACTTTCAGCGCGCCGGCCAGTTCGACGCCGATTTCGCCGAAGCCTGCATCCTGCTGTTCCGACTGCAGCAAAGAGCAACAGATGGGCTCGCTGTCGAAATACGGGTAGCACCACCAGACGATCGAGGCATTCCTGTCGATGAGGGCGCTGGTGCGGGAGTTTCCGATGAGCGCGAGGTCGAGTGTCTTCATGCGCGATCCGTTCTGACTCAAATGGTCGATTGGTAAGCGGTCGGTGTCGGCTCCGTTTCAGCCTGCACCCAGTTGCGTGTCCCGAGCTGTCGAAGCCTGTCGGTCAGCTCGTCCAGCAGCCACAGGATATCCGATGGGGTCGGCAGGTAAAAGTCCGCCGCCGTGTCAGAAGAACGTTCTATCCGAACCGTCAGCACATCGTGCCGCCGCAGGCGGAACACATCCTCATCCGTCACGTCGTCGCCGGCATAGATTGCGTTGCGCGCGCCGCAGATGCGCATCACCTGCTCCAGCGCACTGCCCTTGTGACAGGCGTCCTGAGCCAGCAGGTTGAAAACATATTTTCCGGCGACCACGCGCGGTGCAGGCGATAGCTGGCGAAACAGCGCCGCCAGTCTTTCCTCCTCGAGCGAAGGCGTCCTGGTTTCGCGGTAATGAAGCGACAGCGAATAGCGCTTGTCTTCCATCAGGATTCCCGGATCGAAGCCCTGCGTGCGCAGCGCAAGGCCGATGTGCTCGCGCCAGCCGCTGCACAGCCTTTCGTGATATGCCGCCTGCGCCTCCCAGCCGGGCACGCCTTCCAGGCCGTGATTGCCGATGATGAAGTCCGGCGCGAATCCGAGCCGGGCGGAGATGTCGGAAACCGAGCGGCCTGTGATCACGGCCACCGGCGCATGCACGGACAGTGCATTCAGCCGGCTCCGGATATCTTCCGGCAGATGCGCCTGGGCGGGGTGCGGCACGATGGGAGCGAGCGTGCCATCGAAATCGAATGCGCACAGCAGGCCCGGTCCGACGATCTCGTCGAGGCGGCTCGTTCCTTCTTTCGAAAACAGGGAATCCATGCTCAGACCACGCGGCGCAGGGATTTCCGGCTATGCGAATGAATTTTTATCATGATCCGCTCCCGTTGCCGCAGCCGCGCGGCATCCAGCAGCATGCGACCGGCCCAGCGATAGATGTTGAAGTCTTTCACCAGCGAACGCATGCTGCGCATCCGCTCGCGCTGCTCGACCTCCGGCATGGTGAGCGCGCGATACAGTGCATCGGCGCTCTGCTCGATATGATACGGATTGACTACCAGTGCCTCATGGAGTTCCCGCGCGGCGCCAGTGAACTGGGACAGCACCAGCACGCCCCGCTCGTCCTCGCGCGCGGCGATGAACTCCTTCGCGACGAGGTTCATGCCGTCGTGCAGGCTGGTCACGAGGCACGCATCGGCGGCGCGGTAATAGCGCTTGACGTCTTCCGCGCCATGATGCTCTACCTTCAGGATGATCGGCACGTAGCTGCCGCTGGCGAATCGGTTGTTGATGCGCTGCACCTGCATCCGTACCCGGGTTTCGAAGTTCTGGTATTCATCCAGCGAAGAGCGCGACGGCGCCGCAATCTGGATCATGCTGAATTTCCCGACCATGTTCGGATGCGCCTCCAGCATGCGCTCGACCGCCTGGAAGCGCTCGACGATGCCCTTAGTGTAATCCAGTCGGTCAACCCCGACCGCCAGCAGATGATCCGGCGGCAAGCCGTGCTCTCCCCTGATTGCGGCCCGGCAGTCGGCAACCGTCGGCTGCGCTGCATTGGGCTCCGGCCATGCGATCGAAATCGGGTAATGCTCGACCTGCGTGAGCTTGCCGCCATAGGAAATGGTCGATGCCTCGTATTCGATGCGCGCCTCCAGATAGCGGTCCACCGTTTCCAGGAAATTTTTGCAGTGGAAAGGCGTGTGGAAGCCGAGAATGGTGCTGCCCAGCAGCCCCTCCAGGATTTCCTCGCGCCACGGACAGATGCCGAAGGATTCCGGGTTCGGCCACGGGATATGCCAGAAGGTGATGATAGTCGCCTTCGGCAGCGCCTCGCGCACCATGCGCGGCAACAGCGCGAAGTGGTAATCCTGCACCAGCACCACCGGGTCATCGGTATGCGCCTCTTTCACCACGGCATCGGCAAAGCGCTGGTTCACCGCTTCGTAC
>JAEZVM010000363.1 GCA_023420795.1 Pseudomonadota bacterium | reverse complement strand
GCTTTCCTCCTTTGGGTCGGCGTGTGGCCGGTTGAAAAAAGGCGCCTCGTGGGCGCCTTCGGGGTTTATTTCACGCAATCGACGTAGTAGCCACGCCGGCCTGCCACCTCCTGTCGCACCAGCCCGTGCACGTCGGTTTCGAAACCGGGGAACTTCTCGTTGAAGTCGCGCGCGAAACGCAGGTAATCGACAATGGTCTTGTTGAAGCGCTCGCCCGGGATCAGCAGCGGGATGCCCGGCGGGTAGGGCGTCAGCAGGATTGCGGTGACGCGGCCTTCGAGCTCGTCGATCGGTACGCGCTCGATTTCGCGGTGCGCCATCTTCGCGAATGCATCCGATGGCTTCATCGCCGGCTGCATGTCCGACAGGTACATCTCGGTGGTCAGGCGTGCAACGTCGTATGCCTTGTACATGTCGTGAATGCTGTGGCACAGGTCGCGTAGGCCGATGCGCTCGTAGCGCGGATTGGCTGCGGCGAACTCCGGCAGGATGCGCCAGATCGGCTGGTTCTTGTCGTAGTCGTCCTTGAACTGCTGCAGCGCGGTCAGGAGCGTGTTCCAGCGGCCCTTGGTGATGCCGATGGTGAACATGATGAAGAACGAATACAGGCCGGCTTTTTCCACGATGACGCCATGCTCGGCCAGGTATTTGGTCACGATCGATGCCGGAATGCCGGTTCCGCCGAACTGGCCGTCGAGCGACAGGCCCGGCGTGACGATGGTCGCCTTGATCGGGTCGAGCATGTTGAAGCCCGGGGCGAGCTTGCCGAAGCCGTGCCAGTTGTCTTCGGCGCGGATCATCCAGTCCTCGCGGCTGCCGATGCCGTTCTCGGCGAAGTTGTCCGGTCCCCAGACCTGGAACCACCAGTCCTGGCCCCAATCCTCGTCCACCTTGCGCATGGCGCGGCGGAATTCCAGCGCTTCCTGGATGCTTTCCTCCACCAGAGCGGTGCCGCCCGGCGGCTCCATCATCGCGGCGGCGACGTCGCAGGAGGCGATGATCGCGTATTGCGGCGAGGTGGAGGTATGCATCAGGTATGCTTCATTGAACATGTCCTGGTCGAGCTTCACCTTCTCCGAGTCGCGCACCAGGATCTGCGATGCCTGCGACAGGCCGGCCAGCAGCTTGTGCGTGGACTGCGTGGAGAAGATCAGCGACTCCTTCGCGCGCGGGCGATCCTTGCCGATCGCGTGCATGTTCTTGTAGAACTCGTGGAAGGTCGCGTGCGGCAGCCAGGCTTCGTCGAAGTGCAGGGTGTCGATCTGGCCGTCCAGCATTTCCTTGATCGTCTCGACGTTGTACAGCACGCCGTCGTAGGTCGATTGCGTGATGGTCAGGATCCGCGGTTTCTTGTTCTTCGCTTCGCGCGCGAACGGGTTGGCCTCGATCTTCTTCATGATGTTTTCCATCTTGAATTCTTCAAGCGGGATCGGGCCGATAATGCCGAGGTGGTTCCGCGTCGGCATCAGGAACACCGGAATCGCGCCGGTCATGATGATCGAGTGCAGGATCGACTTGTGGCAGTTGCGGTCCACCACGACGATGTCGCCGGGGCCGACGGTCGAGTGCCAGACCATCTTGTTCGAGGTCGATGTGCCGTTGGTGACGAAGTAGCAGTGGTCGGCATTAAAGATGCGCGCCGCATTGCGCTCTGACGCAGCCACCGGGCCGGTGTGGTCGAGCAGCTGGCCGAGCTCTTCGACCGCGTTGCAGACGTCGGCGCGCAGCATGTTCTCGCCGAAGAACTGGTGGAACATCTGGCCGATCGGCGACTTCAGGAAGGCGACGCCGCCGGAGTGGCCAGGGCAGTGCCAGGAATAGGAGCCGTCCTGCGCGTAGTGCACCAGCGCGCGGAAGAAGGGCGGCGCCAGGCTATCGAGATAGGACTTCGCCTCGCGGATGATGTGGCGCGCGACGAATTCCGGCGTGTCCTCGAACATGTGAATGAAGCCGTGCAACTCGCGCAGGATGTCGTTCGGGATGTGGCGCGAGGTGCGGGTTTCGCCGTACAGGTAGATCGGAATGTCGGCGTTCTTGTGGCGGATCTCGTTGACGAAGGCGCGCAGCGACTTCAGCGCGGTTTCGGTTTCTTCGTCGGTGCCGCCGCCGAACTCCTCGTCGTCGATCGACAGGATGAAGGCCGACGCGCGCGACTGCTGCTGGGCGAACTGCGACAGGTCACCGTAGCTGGTCACGCCGACCACTTCCATGCCCTCGCTTTCCATCGCCTGCGCGAGCGCGCGGATGCCCAGGCCGGAAGTGTTTTCGGAGCGGAAGTCTTCGTCGATGATGACGATGGGGAAGCGGAATTTCATCGTGGTCTCCAATAACAGGAAGGTTCAGGGAGACGCCTGGGCAAGTCGCTGAAACAACCGCTTGCGCGCCGAAAAATTCAAAAGGCGGATATTGTCGCAGATATGGAAATGGCGTGGGGAAAACAGTGACTGTGCTGACAAGGCTTGTCTGAGTTGTTGATGAAAAACCAATGCGGTCGTTCCGCACGATATTCGTTCCGCTCCGGTCATTCGCCCGGCTGTCGTTTTGAGCACGGTGAAATCGTTCACATTGAGATTCCTCGCTGCACTCGGAATGACAGATCGAGGCAGGTGTGACAATGCGGAAGCCGCCGACTTAGATCCCGACCGGATAAGTCTCCGGCGCTTCGCCGGCCTCCCAGTGCGCATTCAGTTCAAGCGGCGTTACCGCCTGCGTCTGGTCGAAGTGCAGCACCATGTCGAATTGCTGTGCCAGGTGCGCATAAAAATAGTGGCTCTGGCGTTCGGTCGCGGGCGCATAGATAACACCGATCGCACGCTCCAGCAGGGCGGTGGAGGGCAGCACGGTTGAATTGCGCAAAGGCAGCAAGAAGCGCGACAAGCCGGTGCGATGGAAGGCCTCTTCGTAACTGCCGGGCAGCGCCGGGCGCACTTGCTTGAGTTCCGCCGGGCCGTCCCAGTCGGAAGCGGCCGTTACCGTGCCCTCGTAGGTCGTGAAGCCGACCAGCACTGCGTCATGGTGATAGCGTTCGCGCGCAAGCTGGCCGACATTCCACTCACCCTTGTAGCCGAGCTCTGTGGCGCGGGCGTCGCCGATATGCGAGTTGTGCTCCCACACCACGATCTTCGCCGGCTTGCCCGATGCTTTCGACAAATGTGCCGCGAGCGCCTCCAGCGTTTCCGCCATGTGCTGGTCGCGCAGGTTCCAGGACGAGATGCGGCCCTTGAACATGGTCCGGTAGTATTTCTCGGCATTCTTGACCAGCCGCGCATTCTGCTCGGCATAGAAGAATTCGTCTGCGGCGAGCTGGCCGTCCTGATACCG
>JAEZVM010000344.1 GCA_023420795.1 Pseudomonadota bacterium | reverse complement strand
GGCCTGCAGCGACAGTTCCTCGTCCGGCCGCTCCGCAATGCGTGCGACCATGCGGTTCGGGTCGAGGATGCCGGTCTTTTCCATCACGTGGCGCGACTTGATGCCGGACGCCTTCTCGATGAAGGCCACGCTCGACGGCTCGATCGCGACTAGCTCGCCGGCGGCGATAGCGGCGGCGTTATCCGCGTTGAATTTCTCCGCATAGGCGTTAAAGGCGGTAACCAGTTCTTCGTTCGAAATCGAATACGGCGGCGTAAACAGGCCAGTGCCGCTGATGACAACTTTTTTCATGTTGAAAACTTTCAGGAAAATCCGTCGGACCCATGCAGACGGGAAACTCAATGATTCTACACAAATGCATTTTATGTGGCTAAATTGCGCGATTGCCAGCACATTTCCTTCCAACCCTCACTCTTACGGATAATTCATGCCCTCAATCGATTTTCCTCTGGACGGCGAATACATCGAACTGAACCAGTTACTGAAACTGGCCGGCGTCTGTGACAGCGGCGGCGCCGGCAAAGCCATCGTTGCCAGCGGCGACGTCAAGGTCGATGGCCAGCAGGAGCTGCGCAAGACCTGCAAGATCCGCGCGGGACAGGTCGTCGCGCTCGGCGACCTGCGCATTCGCGTACTCGCTGCCTGAATCGATCGCGAACATCCGGCCCGTGCAACGGTCCATTCCAGACTGCTGCACTGCAGGCGCGCCATGTTGAACCATTACCGCAAGCTGGTCTTCATCGACCTCGAAACCACCGGGCCGAATCCGGCGACCGACCGGATTACCGAGATCGGCATCGTCGAAGTCACCGCCGCCGGCGTGCAGCGCTGGTCCACGCTGGTCAATCCGGGAGTGCCGATCCCGCCGTTCATCCAGAACCTGACCGGCATCACCGACGACATGGTGCGCGGCGCGCCGAGCTTCGCGTCGGTCAAGGACGAACTGCTGCAACGGCTGGAAGATGGGCTGTTCATCGCGCACAACGCGCGTTTCGATTACGGCTTCCTGCGCTACGAATTTAAGCGACACGGCATGCGCCTGCAGCGCGAGGTGCTGTGCACGGTGAAGCTGTCGCGCAAACTGTTTCCGGACGAGATAAGGCACAGTCTCGATGCGCTGATCGAACGGCACGGATTGACTGTCGAAGGTCGGCACCGGGCATTGGCGGACGCAGAGCTGATCTGGCAGTTCTGGGACAAGCTGCAGGCGACGGTGCCGCAGGACCTGCTGCTGGGCGCGACACAGCAACTGCTGCAGCGCCCCAACCTGCCGGCGCATCTCGATGTCGATGCGCTGGAGGATTTGCCGGATGCGCCCGGCGTGTATGCGTTCTACGGCGAACATGACGCGCTGCTCTTCGTCGGCAAGGCCGCGCATCTGCGCCAGCGCGTGCTGTCGCATTTCCATTCGGACCGCCCGTCGGAGAAGGATGTTCGTCTGGCACGCGACATCCGGCGGCTGGAATGGCATGAAACCCCGGGCGAGATCGGTACACAACTGCTGGAGGCGCAATTGCGCAAACGCCTGCCGGAGCAGTCGCGGCGCGAGCGCGACCAGGATTTGTGCGCATGGCAGCTGCGCCCGTCCGAAGCCGGAGATCTGCGCCCGGTGCTGGTCCATGCAGCCGAGCAGGATTTCGGCCGCAGCGAACGGCTGTACGGCCTGTTCAACACAGTGCAGAAAGCGGAAATGGCGCTGCGCGCGCTGGCGGAGCAGCACGGCCTGTGCTTCGCGCTGCTGGGGCTGGAACCGATCGTGCCGGGACTGCCTTGCAGCGCACGCCTTGCACACCGTTGCCGTGGCGCCTGCGTTAGCAGGGAGTCATTTCTTGCGCATCAGGCTCGGCTGGAACACGCGCTATCCGCATTGAAGACAGAGCCATGGCCGTATGAAGGCGCGGTTGCGCTGGCGGAGACCGGCGCCGACGGCCGGCAGGCGCTGCATGTGGTCGATAACTGGTGCTATCTCGGCACTGCATGGAGCGAGCCGGACGCGCTCGGTCTTCTGGAGCGGGCGCCCGCTCATTGCGCATTCGATCCGGACACTTATCGAATTGCATCGCGCGCACTGAGCCTGAATAAGGTACTGGCGCAGCCCTTGCGTCGAAAACCCGCATAGTCGCTGCGGAATGAAAAAGGGCCGCAAGTTGCGGCCCTGATGAGCTTTCAGCCCGGAGCGTGCAGCGTTCAGGCCTTCGCCAGCGCAGCGTGCGGCAGGCTGCTGATCGCGCTGTTCAGATTGGCTTCCAGCGCTTCCATCGCCTGCTTCGCGGTCCGGGTGAACTGTTCGTAGCCGTTGCCGGAATTGCCGAGCACCGATTTGACGACTGCCATCATGGTTTCAGAACCGGCCGGCGCGTTGCTGGTGACTTCTTCCACCAGTTCGTTGACCTTGTTGCTGGCCGCAGCGATTTGCGCTTCGACGGCGGTGCCGAAGTCGGAATGCAGGCCGCTGACAATGCTGACGAAATGGCCGCCATAGGCAATCGCCTTGTTCATGTTCGGCTTGGCATGTGCACGGAGCAGCGAGAAGTATTCCTGCGCATCCTGCGCCGCTAGCCGTGCCTTTGCTGCCGCCATCGAATCTTGCAGAGAAGACTGGGTGGAGGAAAAGTTCAGCTTGATCAGCTCTTCCGCGCTTTCCAGCATTCTGCTGGTCAGCGCCGTGTACATCGCGAGGTTGGCTTCCATGCTTGCTTTGGTTGCCGCGGACAAGTGGTCGTGAATCGGGAACATCGAATCTCCAAGAAATCGGGTAGTGCAAGTGATGAATGCGCGAGGCAACAAAAATATTGCCAAAATTGCTGCGAAGCAATATTGGTTATTTTAGAGAGCGGCTTTGCGCGGCACAAGCGTATTTTTGTGCGGCGCAGAAATAATTTCTTTGTTTATGTATCGTCTGCCAATCTTCGATATCAGAAGGCTCATGATTCGGCGCGGCACCTGCTTCGGGCGTGGTCTTTTATTCATGGCGCAGGCGCGCTAATCGGCGCAATACTGCCGGCTAACGTTGGCTATCGTGGACGGAGGGTGCGGCTGCAGGCCCAGAAACTGGGCCGTGTGCTTGAATGACCAGTGCGGGAAGTTCCGCTCACGATCATTGGGGAGAAGTAGAGGCGGCTAGCGGGCAGTCCGTCGCTGCGGGAAGATATCTGCCCGAGGAATCTGCACAATTATCGTTGCAGCGTTTCAGTGCGGCGGTTCATCCTGCGCTCCGCCGAGTGCGACGATACGCGGAATTCCAGATTGGTGATCCCGATCGATCCGGGCGGGCCGGCGACGAAACCGAAGCCCGCCTTTACCGGGAACAGGCAGTTGTCGCGCAGGATCAGATCGGTATGACAGTTGGGCAAGGGACTGTAGAGATGGGTCTTGATCTCATCCCAGATCGGCTCCGTCACCCAGCCGTACAGATAGAGCTGGTTGGGATACAAAGAATTGTCGGAGTCGAGATAGGCTTTCTGCTGTTTCTGCAGCGGCGGCTCAGACGGTATGGTGTTGGACACCGACAGATCGACTGAACCTTCGCCGATCGGGTAGGCCTCCTCGTTCTGATAGCTCATGTAGGCAACGCTCAGATGCCATCGGCAGGTCAGCGCGATCTTCTTTTCCATCCCGACTTTTTCCGTGGCCATCGACAAGCCGTCGGTCACGGTGAGCTGGGTACGCATTACCTGGCCGATCAGTGTCGGTTCCATTTTGCGGAATTCTTCCAGATTCTCATGGAGGTTCCAGAAGAGCCATTTCGTCCGCTCGCCCTCGGTCATGTCGGGCAGGTCGGAAACCTGCTTGCTGCCATGGGACTCGATCGTCCGCATGATTTCCACGCGCATTTTTTCATGCGCTTCATCAACATCAGAACCAAATCGCTGGATGTAATCGCTCCGCATAAAACCTCTCCAAAAAATCCTGTCGGAGCTCGTCTGAAAATTCGCGGCGGCGATTCCCGACTGCTCCTTGACGCAAAATCGTTTCAGATAGAGCGGCGTTCGATGTCGTTAGTTCATGTATTTATCCGCTTTGCGAGCATTTCATTGAACGCCCACAACAGCACATCCGGTCGGAATGCAAAAGAACCCGAAATCATGGGGTGATTTCGGGTTCTTCCTGAATTGCATCGTTTCCCGGCGAGCCTGACTGCTCCCCTTAAGGATCAATACATGTGCTGGCCGCCGTTGATCGCAATATTCGCGCCGGTGACGAAGGCCGCTTCCTCGGACGCGAGGTAGGCAACCAGACCCGCCACCTCTTCCGGCTTGCCTAGACGGCCCATCGGGATTTGCGGAATGATCTTGCTGTCGAGCACTTCGCGCGGAATAGCCATCACCATCTTGGTGCCGATATAGCCGGGCGAGATGGTGTTGACGGTCACGCCCTTCTTCGCCACTTCCAGCGCCAGCGCCTTGGTGAAACCGTGCATGCCGGCCTTCGCCGCAGAATAGTTAGTCTGGCCGAAAGCGCCCTTCTGGCCATTGACCGACGAGATGTTGATGATGCGCCCCCAGCCGCGATCCGCCATGCCGTCGCATACCGGCTTGGTCATGTTAAAGACCGAATCGAGATTGGTCTTCATCACCGCATCCCAGTTGACCTTGTCCATCTTCTTGAAGGTCATGTCGCGCGTGATGCCGGCATTGTTTACCAGCACATCGACCGGTCCCATCTCTTCGGCGATCCGGCTGATGCACGCTTGGGCCGAATCATAATCCGACACGTCGCACGGATAAGCATGGAACTTGTAGCCCTGCTGTTCCATCGATGCCAGCCATTCCTGCGCCTTGGTATTGCCGGGTGAGTAGGTGGTGACGACCTGATAGCCGAGCGCGGCCATCTTGATGCAAATTGCCTCCCCCAGACCGCCCATACCGCCCGTGACTAATGCGACTCTAGACATATTGTGTGCTCTCTTTTCTATTGAAAGGATTGAAGACCTACATCACAACAACCTGGAGCAGTTTGACAGTGCATGCAAGGGAGGCGGGTCGAGATCGCAGCCGTACGCGAGATACGGCGAGCATCGCAGGCCCGAAATCAG
>JAEZVM010000298.1 GCA_023420795.1 Pseudomonadota bacterium | reverse complement strand
ACCGAGTACTACACCGGCACCGAATTCAAGCCGGTACGTCACATTGCGGAAGCATCGACCACCGGTCACGGCACCAACATCATCGCTGGCCTCGGCGTGTCGATGAAGGCGACTGCCTATCCGGTGCTCGCAGTGTGCGCAGCGATCCTTGTTACCTACTGGCTGGCTGGCCTGTATGGTGTTGCGATTGCTGCCACCTCGATGCTGTCGATGGCCGGCATCATCGTCGCACTCGACGCATATGGCCCGATTACCGACAATGCGGGCGGCATCGCTGAAATGTCTGAGCTGCCTGATTCGGTGCGCGCCATTACCGATCCGCTCGATGCAGTGGGCAACACCACCAAGGCGGTCACCAAGGGTTATGCGATCGGGTCCGCTGGACTCGCTGCACTGGTCCTGTTCGCAGATTACACCCACGCGCTCGACTCGGTCGGTAAGAGCACGTCTTTTGATTTATCCAATCCGATGGTCATTGTCGGCCTGTTCATCGGCGGCCTGATTCCCTATCTGTTCGGTGCGATGGCGATGGAAGCGGTCGGACGCGCGGCTGGCGCGGTAGTGATCGAAGTGCGCCGCCAGTTCCGCGACATCAAGGGCATCATGGAGGGCAAGGCCAAGCCGGAATACGACAAGGCGGTGGACATGCTGACGGCTTCCGCGATCAAGGAAATGATCGTACCGTCGTTGCTGCCTGTTGTGGTGCCAATCCTGGTGGGTTTGATCCTCGGCCCGGCAGCCCTTGGCGGTCTGCTGATGGGTACCATCATCACAGGCCTGTTCGTCGCTATTTCGATGACCACCGGCGGCGGCGCATGGGATAACGCCAAGAAGTACATCGAGGACGGCAACCACGGCGGCAAAGGATCCGAGGCGCACAAGGCCGCGGTCACCGGCGACACGGTTGGCGATCCGTACAAGGACACTGCTGGTCCGGCGGTCAACCCGCTGATCAAGATTATTAATATCGTTGCCTTGCTGCTGGTGCCGCTTTTGCCGGCAGTTGGCGTACAGACGGCCGGCGAGCATGCGCCTGCTGCACCGACGGTTGCGGTCGTTCCGGCTTCGGGTGCCCCTGCAGCAGATGCGCCGACGGCACCCCCCGCCAAGCCATAGGCAATAGCCGCCGTTTTGAAAAGGCAGCTGCGGCTGCCTTTTTGCTTTTTACCTCCAAAATTGGCTACAATTGGCTCGATTTGACGTTTACGTAAACGTCAGAACATTTCCGTTTTTCAAAAGAGGAAAAAATGCAGATCCAGAATAGTGTGTTCATCATTACAGGCGGTGCATCGGGGCTTGGAGCGGCCACGGCACGCATGATCGTTGAAAACGGCGGCAAGGTCGTGCTGGCCGACGTGCAGGTGGAGCCGGGCGAGAAGCTGGCAGCGGAACTGAAAGGCCGCTTCGTCAAATGCGACGTCACCTCCGAAGCAGACGGCAAGGCAGTCGTGGAAGCCGCCAATGCGATGGGCACTCTGCGCGGACTGGTCAACTGCGCGGGCGTGGCGCCGGCAGTGAAAACCGTGGGCAAGGACGGCCCGCATCCGTTGGACGTGTTCCAGCGTACCGTGAACATCAACCTGGTCGGCACCTTCAACATGGCGCGCCTTGCAGCGGATGCAATGTCGAAGACCGAAGCAAACGAACATGGCGAGCGCGGCGTGATCATCAACACCGCATCGGTCGCTGCCTATGACGGCCAGATCGGTCAGGCTGCCTACGGCGCATCGAAGGCCGCAGTGGTCGGCATGACGCTGCCGATGGCGCGCGACCTGTCGCGTAACGGCATTCGTGTAATGACGATCGCTCCCGGCATCTTCGAGACCCCGATGCTGCTCGGCATGCCGCAAGAAGTGCAGGATGCGCTCGGCCGCATGGTCCCGTTCCCCCCGCGCCTCGGCAAGCCGGCGGAATATGCAAACCTCGCCAAGACCATCATCGAAAACGTGATGCTCAACGGCGAAACCATCCGCCTGGACGGTGCAATCCGTATGCAGCCGAAGTGATGTTCTCATTCGGGCGCATTCATGCGCCTGGATGATAATCATGTCTTCCCGAGGAAGGTATGACGAACGGCGTGCAGGCCGATGCAATGAAGATGGTGAGCGGGCTCAATACGTCGCTGGATACGCGGCGGCACGCCGGCCGCAGGCTCTAGACTAAGACAAGCGCAACGCTTGTCTTTTTCTTTTTGGAGCAGTCCATGCTGAAAGTCCGATTATTTGCCGCCGTACTTGCCTCCTTGCTGCTTGCCTCATGCGCAAGCAATCTGCCGCCAGTACCGGAGCAGATGGGCATGCAGTCACCGGAGCGCGCTACCGGCTATACGGAGAAGCCCGGCTGGATCGCAAGAAACTTCATGGTGGCCGCTGCCAATCCGCTCGCCACCGATGCCGGCTATCAGATGCTTCGCTCCGGTGGCTCGGCGATCGATGCTGCGATCGCGGTGCAGATGGTGCTGACACTGGTGGAGCCGCAATCTTCCGGTATAGGCGGCGGCGCCTTCCTGTTGTATTTCGATCGCGTCGCGCAAGACCGTGCCGCGCAAGGCGGGAATGCCGTTACCGCATTTGATGGCCGCGAAACCGCTCCGGCTTCGGCAACGGAGAGATTGTTCCTGCAGGCCGACGGCAAGCCGGTCAGTTTTTACGAAGGCGTAGTCGGAGGCCGTTCGGTCGGTGCGCCGGGTGTGCTCCGCATGCTGGAGATGGCGCACCGTCGCTACGGGAAACTGCCTTGGCCGTCGTTATTTGCTCCGGCGATCAGGCTGGCGGAGCAGGGCTTTGCGATCAGTCCGCGGCTGGCGTCTCTGTTGAAAACGGAGAGGCATCTGAAGACCGACCCGGCTGCGGCAGCTTATTTCTATGACAGGAACGGCGATCCATGGCCGGCCGGCCATATCCTGAAAAATCCGGAACTGGCGCAAGTGCTGCAGGAAATTGCTAAGCATGGTGCCGACAGTTTTTATTATGGGCGCACCGCGCGTGACATCGAGGCAAAGGTCAAGCGACATCCGACCAATCCAGGTGGATTGACTGCCTCCGATATCGGCGCTTACCGGGCAAAGGAACGCGAGCCGGTCTGCAGCGACTACAAGCGCTGGGTAGTGTGCGGCATGCCGCCTCCTTCATCGGGAGGTATCGCGATCGCACAGATGCTCGGCATTCTTGAACATACAGATATTCATGTTCATGTACCGAAGAATGGTATGCCCGATGCCGATGCGATCCATCTGTTTTCGGAAGCGGGACGGCTTGTTTATGCCGATCGTGCCCGCTACGTGGCCGATACCGACTTCGTGCCGCTCCCGGGCAACAGCATCAAACCTTTGCTGGACAAGGGCTATCTGGCCGAGCGGGCGGCGCTCATTACCGACAAGTCTATGGGACAGGCGAAGGCCGGCACGCCGCCAGCGACCGCCATGGCGTCGGGCATGGACACTTCGCCGGAGTTTCCCTCGACGTCTCATATTTCGGTTGTCGATGCTTACGGCAATGCGATCTCGATGACCACCACCATCGAAGATGCGTTCGGCTCGCGCCAGATGGTGCGCGGCTTCCTGCTCAACAACCAGCTGACCGATTTTTCGTTCGACGCGGCCGATGCGAACGGGCCGATCGCAAATCGTGTCCAGCCCGGAAAGCGTCCGCGCAGCTCGATGACCCCCACGTTGGTGTTCGAAAAGGATACAAAAAAACTGGTTATGTCCACCGGCTCGCCCGGCGGATCCGCCATCATCAACTACGTCGGCAAGGCTCTGATCGGTACTCTCGATTGGGGGCTTGGCATGCAGCAGGCGATCAGCCTGCCAAACTTCGGCAGCCGCAACGGCCCGACGGAGCTGGAGCAGGGGCGCTTTTCCGATGCCGTGATAAGGCGGCTGAAGGCAAGGGGGCACAATGTGCGTGTGATGGAGCAGACTTCCGGCCTGCAGGGAATCATGCGCACCGTGATCAATGGCGAAGAGGTCTGGTTCGGCGGAGCGGACCCGCGTAGGGAGGGCGATGTCAGGGGCGAGTAGGCGCCAATCAAGGGCGGTGCCGCTGCCACACGTTGTTTTTGCCTCCGTTAATGGTACGACCGCCTCCCCAAACAGCCTGCCCCCTGCTAATCTTTCCTCATGGAAAACAAACAGAAGACTGGCCTTGTGCTGACGGGCGGCGGAGCACGCGCGGCATACCAGATCGGCGTACTGCACGGTATATCCGGGATACTGCAGGAAGCCGGCTGGCAGGCCAAGCACAATCCCTACGACATCATCTGCGGCACTTCGGCCGGAGCAATCAATGCAACGGCGCTCGCATGCCACGCGGATAACATCGGCGAGGGCCTGGAAAAGATGCTCAAGGTCTGGGAGCAGTTCACGGTAAGCCAGGTTTATCGTGCCGACTCGCTAGGAGTCATCCGTTCCGGTGCAAGGTGGTTGTCTCTTTTATCGTTCGGCTGGTTGTTGCGGAAATGGAAAGCCAGCCCGCCGAATGCGCTGCTCGACAACATGCCGCTTGTCACGCTGCTGAACAGGCTGTTGAACTTCCCGAGGCTGGACGCTGCGCTGATCGACGGATCCCTGCATGCGCTAGCCGTGACCGCTTCCTCCTACACCGCTGGGCGGCACATCACCTTTTTTCAGTCCGAAGCCGATATCGAACCGTGGGTCCGCTCACAGCGACTGGCGCTGCGCAGCCAGATCGGTGTCGAGCATCTGCTGGCATCGTCCGCGATTCCACTCATCTTTCCCGCGACTCCGTTGTACTGTAACGGCAGGCGCGAATACTTCGGCGACGGTTCCATGCGTCAGCTGGCGCCGATTTCGCCGGCAATCCATCTCGGTGCCAACAAGGTGCTGGTGATCGGCGCGGGGCGGCTGACGGAACCGGAGCGCGAGGTCACGGAAGCCGCTCGGT
>JAEZVM010000256.1 GCA_023420795.1 Pseudomonadota bacterium | reverse complement strand
GCCACTGTCCTTGAGAAATCGATTGTTGAAACGCAGGAATTTTCCGGTCGGCTCGAAGCGGTCGATCGGGTGGAAGTGCGGCCGCGCGTCTCCGGCTTCATCGCTTCGGTGAATTTTCGGCCAGGCAGCGAAGTGAAGAAGGGGGACGTGCTGTTCGTCATCGATCCACGCCCCTACGAAGCCGAAGCCAAGCGTGCGGAAGCAGCACAGATGGCCGCTCGCGCGAAGGCGGATCTCGCAAAGTTGGAGCTGGCACGCGCCGAAAAGCTGGTTGCCGAGAAGGCGATTGCACAACGCGAGGCGGATGAAAAGGCCTCCAGCGTGAAGGAGCTCGAAGCCAATGCACGCGCCGCGCAGGCGGCGTACGAAGCCGCGAAGCTCAATCTCAGCTTCACCAAGGTGCATTCGCCGATCAACGGGCGCGTCAGCAAGGCGGAAGTCACCGCCGGCAACCTTGTCGATGCCAGCGTGGTGCTGACTTCTGTCGTATCGAATAACCCGATCTACGCGAGCTTCGACGGCGACGAGAAATCCTTCCTGAGCGTCAGTACCATCGCGCGCAAGGGTGTGCCGGTCACCGTGCGCATCGGGCTTGCCAATGAAAGCGGCTACCCGCACGAAGGGAAGCTGGAGTTCGTCGATAACCGCGTGGATCCCGCCACCGGCAGCGTGCGAATGCGCGCCGTATTCAAAAATGACGACAGTGCACTGGCACCGGGCCTGTTTGCACGTGTTCAGCTTGCCAGCGGTAACGGCAGTGGTGGTGCTGTCAATGCGGCACTCATCAATGATCGCGCCGTCGGCACCGACCAGAATCGCAAGTTCGTCTATGTCGTCAATGGCAAAGGCGAGGCCGAATACCGACCCGTGAAGCTGGGGCCGGTTGTCGATGGCCTGAGGGTGGTACGTGAAGGAGTGAAGCCGGGAGAGAAAATCGTCGTCAACGGCCTGCAGCGCGTGCGACCCGGTGCTCCCGTGACCGCGCAGCTGATTCCGATGGATGCCGACCCGACCAAGCCGGATGCGGCGAAGGCCGAATCAAAGGACACATCCGC
The DNA here is from genome assembly GCA_023420795.1 of Pseudomonadota bacterium. Lineage (GTDB taxonomy): Bacteria > Pseudomonadota > Gammaproteobacteria > Burkholderiales > Burkholderiaceae_D > Noviherbaspirillum. Next base: position 6,448 of record JAEZVM010000256.1, on the reverse strand, counting down.
TGCAGACGCGGCAAAGTCCTAAGTCGCCGCAGACTACTGCCACAGACTACCAGTAGCGCCCGACATGCGAACACCTTCCCCAACACGGGGAAGGCTGCTCCCGTTGTGCCAAGACCACTGAAATACCTGAGAGATCATCATGAATATCTCCCGTTTTTTCATCGACCGTCCCATCTTTGCCGGTGTGCTGTCGATCCTTATCTTCGTCGCCGGCGTGCTGGCGATCTTCAAACTGCCAGTGTCAGAATACCCGGATGTGGTGCCGCCATCGGTCGTCGTGCGCGCAATGTACCCGGGCGCCAATCCGAAAGTGATTGCGGAGACGGTCGCCGCACCGCTGGAAGAACAGATCAACGGTGTTGAAAACATGCTGTACATGTCGTCGCAGGCGACTTCCGACGGCGCACTGGCGCTGACGGTGACCTTCAATATCGGCACTAATGTCGAACAGGCGGAAACACAGGTGCAGAACCGGGTGCAGCGCGCGTTGCCGCGCCTGCCTGAGGAGGTACGGCAGATCGGTGTCACCACGGTCAAGAGCTCGCCTAACCTGACCATGGTGGTGCATCTGGTGTCGCCCAATGACCGTTACGACGACGTCTACTTGCGCAACTACGCGGTGTTGAACATCAAGGACCAGTTGTCGCGTATTCCCGGTATGGGAGAAACCCTGTTGTTTGGTGCGGGCGATTACGCGATGCGGGTGTGGCTTGATCCACAGAAGATTGCTGCACGCAATATGACGGCGTCCGATGTCGTTCAAGCCATTCGTGAGCAGAATGTGCAGGTTGCCGCCGGCGTCATCGGCCAGGCGCCGGCAAAGAACGCGGAGTTTCAGTTGACCGTCAATACGCAGGGGCGCCTGCAGTCGGAGGAGGAGTTTGGCGGCATTATCGTGCGTACCGGCGCCGACGGCTCCGTTACCCTGCTGCGGGATGTCGCCCGCATCGAGCTCGGTTCCACCGATTATGCATTGCGTTCTCTGCTGAACAACAAATCCGCGGCGGCAATCGCGATCTTCGAAGCACCGCAGGCGAATGCCTTGCAGCTGTCTTCCGATGTGCGCGCCAAGATGGAAGAACTCAAGAAGGATTTCCCGGAGGGCGTGGATTACAGCGTGGTGTATGACCCGACGCAGTTCGTGCGCGAGTCGATCCGCGCGGTGGTCAAGACGCTGCTGGAAGCGGTGGCGCTGGTGGTGCTGGTTGTGATTGTTTTCCTGCAGACCTGGCGCGCCTCGATTATTCCGCTGGTGGCGGTGCCGGTGTCGATCATCGGTACGTTTGCGGTATTGCTGCTGTTCGGCTTTTCCATCAATACGCTGTCCTTGTTTGGCCTGGTGCTGGCCATCGGTATCGTGGTCGATGATGCGATCGTCGTGGTCGAGAACGTCGAGCGCAACATTTCATATGGACTGTCGCCGCGCGACGCAACCGTGCAGGCCATGAAGGAGGTCAGCGGACCGATCATCGCGATTGCGCTGGTACTGTGCGCCGTGTTCGTGCCGATCGCGTTCGTTTCCGGCCTGTCGGGCCAGTTCTACCGCCAGTTTGCGCTGACGATTGCGATCTCCACGGTCATTTCCGCATTCAATTCGCTGACCTTGTCGCCCGCACTCGCAGCCGCGCTGCTCAAGCCGCACGATGCACCACGCGATGCACTCACGCGCGGTATGGATCGGGTGTTCGGCAGCTTCTTCGCCTGGTTCAACCGCAGTTTTGGTCATGCATCGAACCGGTATGAGGACGGCGTGCGGCGTGTGCTGGCACGCAAGACGGCATCACTGACTATCTATGCGGTGCTGGCCATTGTCGCGGTCTTCGTATTCAAGGCGGTGCCGAGCGGCTTCGTGCCAGGACAGGACAAGCAGTACTTGGTTGGCTTCGCGCAGTTGCCCGATGCAGCTTCGCTCGACCGGACCGATGCGGTGATCCGTCGCATGTCGGAAATTGCGAAGACGGTGCCTGGCGTAAAGGACTCTGTCGCATTCCCAGGACTGTCCATCAATGGCTTTACCAATGCGCCAAATGCCGGCATCGTGTTCTTTGGGCTGGAGCCTTTCGATCAGCGCAAGTCGCCGGAGCTTTCCGGCGGTGCGATCGCGCAGCAGATCAACCAGAAGCTGGGTGGTATCGAGGATGCCTTCATCATGGTGTTCCCGCCACCGCCGGTCAACGGGCTGGGCACCATCGGCGGCTTCAAGATGATGATTGAAGACCGTGGCAACCTCGGTTACGACGAGCTATACAAGGCGGTGCAGGCCTTGCAGATGAAGGCGTGGCAAACGCCGGAACTGGCCGGTGTGTTCTCCAGCTACCAGATCAACGTGCCGCAACTGTTCGCCGATATAGACCGTACCAAGGCCAAGCAGCTCGGCGTGCCGCTTTCGACCATCTACCAGACGCTGCAGATCAACCTCGGTTCCTTGTACGTCAACGACTTCAATCAGTTTGGGCGTACCTATCAGGTAAAAGTGCAGGCCGATGCACCGTTCCGCTCGCATGCGGAAGACATCGCGCAGCTGAAGGTGCGCAGCGACAAGGGAGAGATGATTCCGCTCTCGTCGCTGATGCGCGTGAAGGACAGTTACGGTCCCGACCGCGTGCAACGGTATAACGCCTACGTCTCGGCCGACATCAACGGCGGCCCTGCGCCGGGTGTGTCGAGTGGACAGGCACAGGCGGCAATGGAGAAGCTCGCACAGGAAGTGCTGCCAAAGGGCGTCGCATACGAGTGGACTGAACTGACGTATCAGGAGATCCTGGCGGGCAACACGATGGTCTTCGTCTTTCCTCTGTGCGTGTTGCTGGTGTTCCTGGTGCTGGCTGCACAGTACGAAAGCTGGACGCTGCCATTGGCGGTGATCCTGATCGTGCCCATGTCCATCCTGTGCGCGCTGCTCGGCGTCAAGCTGACTGGCGGCGACAACAATATCTTCACGCAGATTGCGCTATTTGTGCTGGTCGGGCTGGCGTCGAAGAATGCGATTTTGATCGTCGAGTTTGCCCGCGAACTGGAGCATCACGGGCGTACGGTGGTGCAGGCGGCGCTGGAAGCTTGCCGACTGAGGTTGCGTCCGATCCTGATGACTTCGATCGCCTTCATCATGGGCGTGGTGCCGCTGGTATTTTCCTCAGGCGCAGGGGCAGAGATGCGTCACGCGATGGGCGTGGCGGTATTTACCGGCATGCTTGGCGTAACGGTGTTCGGCCTGTTCCTGACTCCGGTGTTCTACGTGCTGTTGCGCACGCTGGCACAACGCTTTGAAAGGCCGAAGCCCGTCATTGAGGGAAAGCCGGTCGTACCCCGCAGCGAAGGAGTCGTGTGATGAAGAATGAATTCAAGAGTATTAAGTTTGCACCGCTGTTCATGGCGCTGATTCTCGCCGGATGTGCGACCCCGGAATTGAAAACGCCGGACCTCGACGTGCCGGCCCAATTCAAGGAAGACGCAACCGCCGCAGTCGCCAATGCTGATGCCGCCAGCTGGAAGCCGGCGCAACCGGCGGAAGCGCAACCTCGCGGAGAATGGTGGAAGGTATTCAATGACCCTACGCTGGACCAGTTGATCGCCGATGCGACAGCAGCGAACCCAAGCCTAGCTGCGGCGTCTGCCCGTGTTAAGCAGGCACGTGCCATCGCCGGTATCTTCGAAGCCGACCGCATACCGAACGTCAATGTCGAGATCGGTCCTCAGCGCGCGCGTGGATCCGCAGCGGTGCCGGGTATCCGGGCGACGGAGGTCGGGCCGGCAACAACCTGGAGCGGGCGCCTCACGGCCAGCTATGAAGTCGATCTGTTCGGACGTGTCGCGGCCAATGTCAATGCCGCGCAGGCGGATGCGCAAGCGAGCGAGGCGACTTTCCGTTCCGTGCTGCTGGCGCTGCAGGCTGATGTCGCGCAGACGTATTTCCGGTTGCGCGCGGCGGATGCCGAATTGGCTTTCCTGAAAGAGACGGTGCGCTTGCGTGACGAAAATGTGCGCATTAACCAGCGGCGCTACGACCTTGGTGATTTAGGCGAGCTTGACCTGGCGAGATCCCGGACCGAGGCGGCCACAACGCGCTCGGATGCGATTGCACTCGAGCGCCAGCGTGCCCAGCTTGAGCACGCGCTGGCGGCCCTGCTCGGCAAGCCGCCGGCCACCTTCAATGCGCAAAGTAATCCGCTGCTGGCGTCTTCTGCATTGCCAGGCATTCCCGCTGGATTGCCGTCCGCATTGCTTGAACGCCGTCCCGATATCGCGGCCGCGCAGCGCGCAATGATCGCCGCCAATGCGCGTATCGGCGTCGCGCGTTCGGCGATGTTCCCGGCAGTGCGATTGACGGCGGCTGGTGGTGGCCAGTCGGAAGATTTGGCGGATGTCTTCCGCTGGAGCAGCCGGACTTGGATCATCGGCGCCCTGATGTCATTGCCGATTATCGATGGCGGACGTAATCGCGCCAATGTGACGCGCAGCGAGGCGGCACTGGAAGAATCGGTGGCAAGCTATCGGCAAAGCGTGCTGAGCGCGTTTGCCGAGGTGGAAGACAACCTCGTAGGCCTGCGCACGCTCGTCGGGCAGGCACAAGCGATCGACGATGCGGTCGCGTCTGCACGGCGTTCGGCTGAACTGGCTAACAAGCTCTACGAAGCCGGGCGTTCGAGCTACCTCGATGTGCTCGATTCGCAGCGTAATCTCGCTACGGTGGAGCGTAATGCTGTGCAATTGCGAGGAACGCGCGCCACCACCACGGTCGCACTGATCCGTTCGCTGGGCGGCGGTTGGTAACAATAATCTGGCGGGATCGGGCCGCGAGATATTGGCCGCGGCCAGCGAGGCGGGTACGGTCATGGGAAAAATGCTCTAGGGAACAGAGATCAATACAAATGATAGACTTCCCAAGATTAAGGACATAAAAGCCTTGATCCTTGATAATAGTCGTCATTATGGAAACCCCAATTAGGAGCAACAGCCGTGTCCAGCCTTAAATTTGCACGAGATGTCATCCGCGCTGAACTACAACATGCAAAACAAGGGTTGGCCTACTACGAAGAGCGCGTCCAGCAATTGGAAAGCGCACTGCAGCAGGTTGATTCATTGAACGGGCCTGGCAAAACCAACACGGCATCGGGAACCACTGAGAAGAATGCCCGTGCCAGAAAGCAGCGTGCGGGCCGGTCGAAAGGAAAAGCAGGTCGGTCTTCTGATCGCAACGGCTCGGCGCTACCGAAAACCGGAGGCGACTTCTGGATGCGCCTTGTATCCAGGAAGCCCAAATCCGCCGTTGACATTGCCAACGCCGCTGCGGCGGCACTCAAATTGGATCCCGAAAAGGATCAGGATTTGGTCCGGGTTCTAAAGTCGCGGGTGGCTCCGGCGCTGCAAAATCTGGTGAGTGCAAAACGCGTCCAGGATCAAGGCTCCGGCCGCGAGCGCCGCTTCTTCATCGCTTAGATTGGCTTCCAAGTAGCACGACGCCGTTCGATAGCGATGCCGTTCGAAGGGAGCGCGATGGCGAGTTGGTTTGTGTATCTGATCGAATGCGAGGGGAATACCATCTACACCGGTATAGCAACCGATGTCGCAGCGCGCTATGCCGCCCATGCTGCCGGCAAGGGGGCGAGATATACGCGCTCCAGGCCACCACGCCGATTACTCTGCACCATTCCGGCAACGGACAGGTCGGAAGCCTCCAGGCTGGAGTATCAGATCAAGCAACTCTCCCCTGTCCAGAAGCGCGAGGTCGTGGCGCTGGTACTGGCCGAAAAGGCAAGTATGGCGAGACCAGATCACCCGGAAAAGGAGTGATTCTCGTCGGCTGGATGGGACGATGATGGTTCTTTGGGCTTGCCATCAATTTCGCTGATACGTAGACGATTGCGTCTGTCTCCCATGAGATCGCGCAACTCCCTGATGCTCAGGCCCGTTTCTTCATGCATCCGAATAAGCATGGACGCTCCAACAGGTAACCGAGCGTGCCGGATCTTGCTGATCACCGGTGGCGCAACATCAAGCGCACGGGACAAGGCGGCATCATTTTTTAGATTAAGTCGCTCGATAAGTGCGTCCAGCAGCCTGTTCGGATCATACGTTTGTTGGGAAATCAGGTCGTGATCGGTCATGTTGTCGCCCTTACGCGCTATAAGCATATTGAAATCAAGCGTGGTATGAAAACACGTGCGTGGCAATCATGCAAGCCTGCCGGTCAATGTATGCGCAGTCGGAAGCGCTCTCGGGCTAGCGGGTTACCAACGACAGGACTGAGCGCAGGCCGGCGACTCCCAAGCCCATGGCATGCAAGCTTTCCTACTGCGGATTTTTTGCGATCAAGAAAAGCTGTTCAAACTTTTCTTTAGTTGTTGGTTCATCCTGGGGTTGCGCATCCAACAATTGCGCAATGCGCGTCAGCGCAGCCTGGTTCTCTTCCGACATGGACTCATAGAACTCGAGAAACTCCACTTCTGCG
>JAEZVM010000253.1 GCA_023420795.1 Pseudomonadota bacterium | reverse complement strand
CATACTCGTCGGCGATTTCCAGTGCATCGCGGGCTGTCGTTGCGACGCTTTCCTCGAGCGATGTCAGGCCGCTTCGCGCATTGCCCATTGTGGATTCGAGACGGGCCCGGGCTGACTGAAAGCCTTCACCGGCATGCTGGCGGGTGCCTCTCAGGAGGTTTTCCGCATCCCTTATCACCATCTTCAGATCATCGAGCAAGCGCTCGCGGGTCTGGCCGCGCTGTCCGTTAGTTTCCATTCCGCATCTCCGTCCTGTGATTGGCACTCTTCGAGTGTAGGTAACAAGCGTATGCTGATCTTGCGTCGTCTCAAATTTGAGATGCGGTTGAAGATTGTGTTTTGGATGCGTGTAGAGGAAAGAACAAGAATTTCACCCTGCATCTCTTAAGAAAAGAGAAGTGCTTGTTTCTATTTCCGCTTGCGCCGCTTTGATGTTTCTGCCCCATCTGGCGTACGCAACAGAAACTGGACTGCCTGATCGGCCAGGTCCTCGATCGAGATGCCGGCGCCGGGTCTGAACCACTGTGTTGTCCAGTTCAGCGCGCCGAACAGAAACAGCCTGTCGAGCGTGGTGGGACCGGTCCAGTCGCCGGATTGCTGGAGCGCCTCGATCACCTCATCCCAGATCGCTTCGTAACGATCGGTCATTGCAACGATTCTTGCGCGTGCGTCGTCATCTAGAGAGCGCGTCTCATACAGCAGGACCGGGATGAAATCATTGTTCGGCGCAAGCAGCGTCTTTATATGCGTCAGCACCAGCGCGCGAAACGCTTCACGCGGCGGCAAAGCTTGCATGGAAATCTGTTCGATTTCCTGCAGGGAGCGGGCAAGCCCCTGTTCCATGACGGCGATAAGGATTTCCTGTTTCGACTTGAAGTGATAGAACCAGCTTCCCGCCTGCATGCCGACGGCTGCGGCGATATCGCGAACCGTAGTCTTGTCGTAACCCTTCTCGCGGAACAGACGGGCCGATTTTGCAATCAGCTCGTTGCGCCGGCTGTCTTCTTCCAGCGATACCGGTTGATTGCGCGTGCTGACGGGAGCAGGTTCCGCGTTCTTCTTCATTCGCGCGATCGGTGTCCGAGCTGGCATGGGTGCATCTTTCGTTGTCTTCATTCCTGGCCTCCGGTTCAAACTATGGAGGGAGCGAGGCCGAGCATTTCCCGGGCCTCGTCCACATTTGCAATGTCGCGTCCCGCATTGCGTGCGCAACCCGCTATGGCTTCGATCAGTTGTGCATTCGATGTGGCGCGGCTGCCGTCCGGCAGGTAGAAAGTGTCTTCCAGCCCGGTGCGCAGGTGGCCGCCGAGGTCTGCGGTGCGCTGGTGTAGCGGCCAGATTTCAGCGCGGCCGATCGCCGTCACCTGCCAGTCAGAGCCGTCGGGAGTCAGGCCGGTCAGAACCGGAAGCAGTGCCGGATCGGCCGGCATGCCGGATTCGACGCCCATCACGAAGTTGTAATGCGGCCTGCCGGCATACATGCCGGCCTTCACATACATATCGACGCAGCGCACGATGCCGACATCGAAGCATTCGAATTCCGGCAGCGCACCGGCTTCGCGCATCGCCAGCAGGAATGCTTCGATCTTGTCCACCTTGTTGTCGAACAGCATCGGCGGCCATGCCCATTTTCCGGCGGACGTGACCTTCAGGTAATTGAGCGAGCCCGCGTTGCAGGCTGCGATCTCGGGGCGGATCGCATTCATGCAGGCGACCGGGCCGCTGATGTCAGGGCCGACCACGCCGGTGGACTGATTGAAGATCACGCCCGGGCAGGCTTCGCGTATCGCCTGTGCAATGTCGCGCGCGACCTGCGGTTCCCAAGATGGAAATCTGCCCATGCCCGGCTGCTGGTTGCGAAAGTGCACATGCATCACGGTGGCGCCGGCATCAAATGCTGCTTTGGCTTCGCGCGCCATTTCCTCCGGCGTTACCGGAACGGGATGTTGCGCCGGATCGGTCAGCACGCCAGTCAGCGCGCAGGTGATGATGGCTTTCTGGGACATGGGAGCTCCTTGCATGTACTCGTTGAGAAGCGCGGAACAGCGCGGTGAGCGGCCGATATTAAAGCAACCGATTGATTGGAAGTTGGGGCAAAACGCGGATTTCCATCAAGGTTTGTTTTTCCTCAATAGCTCCATCGCGCGCCGCAATTCAGGCCGCTGCGGTCGATTGATATAGCTCATAAGTAGGTCATTAGCGTGGGATTAAAGCAAGCGATTGACTTAGCATCGATTCAGACCTCTGATGCCGCCCTGCGCGTCATCTGCATCACGGTTTTCGTTTAAACAAAGAACCCGGGAGGATGGATGAGCGATGATCTGCTGGTAGAAGTGCGCGATAGCGTGATGTGGCTGACGATCAACCGGCCCGAGCGGCGGAACGCGATCAATGCCAATGTGCTGGTCGGAATTCTTGATGTGCTCAAGCGCGCGGAACAGGAGACCGGATTGCGCGCAATCGTCATCACCGGTGCGGGCGACAAGGCGTTCTGCTCAGGCGCGGATTTGCAGGAACCGTCGTTCCGCTTCAATTATTCGAAACCCTACCAATGGCTGGCTGACCTGCTGCGGCAGTCGCGCCGCTCGGTGATTCCACTGATCGCCCGCGTCAATGGCGCCTGCCTCGCCGGCGGCATGGGCCTGCTGGCGATGTGCGACATGGCGGTCGCCAGCCGCGATGCGGTGTTCGGCCTGCCGGAAGTGAAGGTCGGCGTGTTCCCCGCGCAGGTGCTGTCGGTGCTGCAGCATCAGATACCGCGCCGGGTGCTGACGGAAATGTGCATCACCGGCGAATCGATGGACGCACAGCAGGCGCTTGCATGCGGTCTGGTCAATCACGTTGCCGATGGCGATCTCGATGCAAAGCTCGACTGGCTGCTGAACCGCCTGCTCGACAAGTCGCCATCCGCAGTCCGCCGCGGCCTCTACACGCTCAAGCAGATCGAAGCGATGCCCTTCGAGGCATCGATGGCATTCACCGAAAGCCAGATCGGCCTGTTCGCGCTGACCGAGGATTTCCAGGAAGGGCTGTCGGCTTTCCTCCAGAAGCGCAAGCCGAACTGGACCGGCCGCTGACAT
>JAEZVM010000252.1 GCA_023420795.1 Pseudomonadota bacterium | reverse complement strand
TTCCGACCTGGGACGTGCTGCGCAAATACCCGCCCGATACCAAACTGATCTTCGTCGGCGACGCGACGATGAGCCCGTACGAGGTGCTGCAACCGGGCGGCTCCGTGGAATACAACAATGAGGAAGCTGGCGCGGTGTGGCTGCAGCGCTTCACCAGCACTTTCCCGAAATTCATCTGGCTCAACCCGGAACCGGAAGGCTTGTGGCAGTACCGACAGTCGATCAGTGTGATCCGGCAACTGATGAACAACCGGATGTTCCCAGTCACGATAGACGGGCTGGAACGAGGGATGCGGCTGCTGAGCAAGTGAGTGGCAGATCTTCCGCGCGCCCTGTCATTCCGAACGCAGTGAGGAATCCCACCTGTACTGAACTCAGTTGCGCTTGAGATTCCTCACTGCGTTCGGGATGACAGGGTCACGAATGGCCGGGTCGCGAATGACACGTCAGTGGTACGCGGCTACAGCGGCAGGAATTTTCTCATCACGCTCATCAGATGGTGGGTAGCGAGTGGCTTGTTCACAAAACCCTCGATGCCGGCAGCCCGCGCCTGTTGCCTATCGTAGATAAACGGTTTGCCGACCAGGAGAATCACCGTGATCTTCAGCGGTGCCGCCTGATCCCTGATGTCCCTGCCGAGCTGGTAAGGATCGATCTCCGGCATCGATGTATTGATCAGTACAATCGCGGTGGATTGCCGCTCGCATGCTTCGATCGCCTTCGCCTCGCTGCCAACCCATGCCACCGGCAGGTTGTACCGCCCGAGCAACCCGGCCAGGTGCTCGCGGAATGCCGGATTTCTGTCAACCACCAGCACCATGCCCTTTTCCGGACGCTTGGCCCGCATCTTGATGTATTCGGCCGGGTCGGTCAGATCGACATCGAGACGCTCGCGGCGGCGGCGTTCCGGCACCGCCACGATATCGGACGCTTCGAGCCGGGATAAGGCATCGGCCCGTTTCTCGATCAGGCCGTCGAGTGCCTCAAACAGCCGGGGCCATTGCAACGGACGTTCCACGCAGCGATAAGGTAAATCGATAAGCGGCTTACCCACCAGCAGCGCCGGACGGGCATCGCCGGGCTTCAGGTCGGCCAGCATCACCAATGCCTTCAGCTGGTCCGCATTGACGATGTACAGATCCGGGTCCTGCAGATTGTCTTCTTCCAGCCGCGCATAGGCATACCCCTTGCCTTGCTCGGTTGCGAAGACGGCATCGAAGAGCTCGTTTTCCTCGTCGGAAAAGCCGATCAGGCGTACGGCAAAGGGAAAATTGCGGTTTGACATGAAAGGATTCTACAAATATTTTTGTTGCCATAAAGAAAAACAATTTAGATGCCATTCTCGATGTATTTTTTATTTCACATATTGAGAAACCCGAAATTGCCGACATTTGGCAGGGATAGGCAAGTGATGCTTTGGGTAGGGCAGGCTCCAAAACGGCAAGCCACACTTTTTCTCATAGAATGCCAGGACTGTGTTTAAATACAGTTCTCTTACGCAACTATATGTTGCAATTGCATTTTTTACATCCAGATTTGAATGGCGACTAAAAAATCCTCCGCTTCCGAGTACAGCGAATCGTCTATCCGGGTCCTGAAAGGGCTCGAGCCGGTCAAGCAGCGCCCGGGCATGTACACCCGTACCGAGAATCCGCTGCACATCATCCAGGAAGTCATCGACAACGCCTCCGATGAAGCGCTCGGAGGCTTCGGCAAGAACATCATGGTCACGCTCAATGCGGACGGCAGCGTCAGCGTCGAGGATGACGGGCGCGGCATCCCGGTCGGCCTGCATCCGGAAGAAAAGGTGCCGACGGTCGAGATCGTGTTCACCCGTCTACATGCCGGCGGCAAGTTCGACAAGGGCTCCGGCGGCGCGTATTCGTTCTCCGGCGGCCTGCACGGCGTGGGCGTATCGGTCACCAATGCGCTGTCGTCGCGGCTGGAGATCGCGGTCTGGCGCGAAGGCGGCATGCACCAGATTACGTTTGCCGACGGCGACGTGGTCGAAAAGCTGAAAACGCGACCGCTTGCCCGGGATGAAAAGAAAAACGGCACGCGCGTCACCGTATGGCCGAATGCGAAGTACTTCGATTCGTCCGCGATTCCGATGGCCGAACTGCAGCGCCTGCTGCGTTCCAAAGCGGTACTGCTGCCGGGCGTGAAAGTCACGCTGGTCAACGGCAAGAACGGCGAAACGCAGACCTGGCAATACGACCAGGGCCTGCGTGGCTATCTGATCGAATCGCTGGCGCAGGCTTCCAATGCCGAGCCGCTGATCCCGCTGTTCGAAGGCGAGCAGTACGCCAGTGCCGATGCGGAAGGCTTTGCCGAAGGCGAAGGCGCGGCCTGGGTGGTGGCCTGGACCGAGGAAGGCAATGTGGTGCGCGAGTCTTACGTGAACCTGATCCCGACGCCGGCCGGCGGCACGCATGAGGCAGGCCTGCGCGAAGGCCTGTTCGGCGCGGTCAAGAGCTTCGTCGAGATGCATGCGCTGCTGCCCAAGGGCGTGAAGCTGCTGCCGGAAGACGTGTTCGCGCGCGTGTCGTTTGTGCTGAGTGCAAAAGTGCTCGACCCGCAGTTCCAGGGCCAGATCAAGGAGCGGCTGAATTCGCGCGACGCGGTGCGGCTGGTTGGCAGCTTCACCCGGCCGGCGCTGGAATTGTGGCTGAACCACCATGTCGATTACGGCAAGAAACTGGCGGAACTGGTGATCAAGCAGGCGCAATCCCGGCTTCGCTCGGCGCAGAAGGTCGAGAAAAAGAAATCCTCCGGCGTCGCCGTCCTGCCTGGCAAGTTGACCGACTGCGAATCGGATGATGTGACGCGCAACGAACTGTTCCTGGTCGAAGGCGATTCCGCCGGCGGTTCGGCCAAGATGGGCCGCGACAAGGAATTCCAGGCAATCCTGCCGCTGCGCGGCAAGGTGCTAAATTCGTGGGAAACCGAGCGCGACCGCCTGTTCGCCAACAACGAAATCCACGACATCGCCGTGGCGATCGGTGTCGATCCGCACGGGCCGAACGACACGCCGGATTTGTCCGGCCTGCGCTACGGCAAGATCTGCATTCTGTCAGATGCGGACGTCGATGGCTCGCATATCCAGGTGCTGCTGCTGACGCTGTTCTTCAAGCACTTCCCGCAACTGATCGCGCGCGGCCATATCTGCGTCGCACGTCCGCCGTTGTATCGCGTCGATGCACCAGCGCGCGGCAAGAAACAGGCGCAGAAGCTCTATGCGCTCGACGACGGCGAGCTGGAGGCGATCGAAGACAAGCTGCGCAAGGATGGCGTGAAGGAAGGCGGCTGGGCGATCTCCCGCTTCAAGGGCCTGGGCGAAATGAATGCAGAACAGTTGTGGGAAACCACGATGAACCCGGACACACGACGCCTGCTGCCGGTGTCGCTGGGCGATTTCGATCTGGCGGCGTCGGAATCGCGTTTCAATATGCTGATGGGCAAAGGCGAGGCGGCCGCACGGCGTGCCTGGTTGGAAGAACATGGCAACGAGGCGGAAGCCGACATCTGATCCGATGCGGATGATGAAGCGCTTTGCCGCCCTCTACCTGGCCGTTGTGTCGTCGTGTGCATACGCCGACATTTACGGTTATGTCGATGCAGACGGCACAGCGCATTTTTCGACAGAAAAGATCGACGAACGCTACCAGCTGTTCGTGCGCGGCGACGCGACCTTCGACTCGTCGCAGCTGGCATCGCAGGAAGCAAATCCATCGCCGCTGTCGGCTTATCTCTCCCGGCACCCGAACCTGCAAAAATATGAAGTGCTGCTGCACGAAACAGCAGAAGAATTTTCGCTCGACCCGGCGCTTCTGAAAGCGGTGATGGCGGCGGAATCCGGCTTCAACACGCATGCAGTGTCACCTAAGGGCGCGATCGGCCTGATGCAGATCATGCCGGCCACGGCGGAACGCTACGGCGTGCAGGGCGACAGAAAGAAAACCATCGCGCAGAAGCTGACCGACCCGAAAACCAATATCCGTCTCGCCGCACGCTACCTGCGCGATCTGCACCGGATGTTTCCGTCAAAGCCGGAACTGGTGATCGCTTCATACAACGCCGGCGAAGGCGCGGTGATGAAGTACAACAACGCAATCCCGCCCTACCCTGAAACCCGCAGCTACGTGCAGATCGTCAAGCGCTTCTACCAGATGTACAAGCCTGCGGCGCAGATGCTGGCGGTCGCAGCCTTTTCCGAAAAAGCTACCGCCCCGCGTCGCATCCACATGACCATTCCCGGCCGCCGCAACATGCCGGCGGCGACTCTCGATTAACTCGGAACGACAATGACTGAACAAGCCAACCTGTTTGATGACATGCCCTCCGGTAGCAGCGGCGGCGGCGACAGCGAAGCGCTGACGCTCGCGACCTTCGCCGAGCGCGCCTATCTCGATTACGCGATCTCGGTGGTGAAGGGCCGTGCGCTGCCGGATGTTTCCGACGGTCAGAAGCCGGTGCAGCGGCGCATCCTGTACGCGATGAACGAACTCGGCCTGAACTCGACCGCGAAGCCGCGCAAGTCGGCGGCGGTGGTCGGCGATGTGCTGGGCAAGCTGCATCCGCACGGTGACCAGTCGGTCTATGACGCGCTGGTGCGCATGGCGCAGGATTTCTCGCTGCGCTATCCGCTGATCGACGGCCAGGGCAACTTCGGCTCGCGCGACGGCGACGGCGCGGCGGCGATGCGCTATACCGAAGCGCGGCTGACGCCGATCTCGAAACTGCTATTGGACGAGATCGACATGGGCACCGTCGATTTCCAGCCGAACTACGACGGCACCGCGGAAGAACCGAAACTGCTGCCGGCGCGCCTGCCCTTCGTGCTGCTGAACGGCGCATCCGGCATCGCGGTCGGTCTCGCGACCGAAATCCCGTCGCACAACCTGACGGAAGTGGCGAAGGCCGCCGTCGCGATGATCCGCAATCCGAAGATCACGCATGCTGAGCTGATGGAAATCGTTCCCGGCCCGGACTTCCCGGGCGGCGGGCAGATCATCACGCCGGCGTCGGCGATCACGGAAATGTACGAGAACGGCCGCGGCACGCTGAAAGTACGTGCCCGCTGGAAGATCGAAGATCTGGCGCGCGGTCAGTGGCAGGCGGTCGTCACCGAACTGCCGCCGGGCACGTCGGCGCAGAAGGTGCTGGAGGAAATCGAGGAACTGACCAATCCGAAGGTCAAGGCCGGCAAGAAGTCGCTGCTGCCCGAGCAGCTCGCGCAGAAGCAGATGATCCTGTCGGTGCTCGACACCGTGCGCGACGAATCCGGCAAGGATGCGCCGGTGCGGCTGGTGTTCGAGCCGAAGTCGAAGAACCAGGACCAGACCGAGTTCATGAACATCCTGCTGGCGAACACTTCGCTGGAGACCGGCACCTCGATCAACCTCGTGATGATCGGCGGCGACGGCCGGCCGCGCCAGAAGGGTCTTTCGCACATCCTGCGCGAGTGGATCGAGTTCCGCTTCGCAACGATCACCCGCCGCACGCAATTCAGGCTGCAAAAGGTGGATGACCGCATCCACATTCTTGAGGGCCGTGAGGCGGTGCTGCTCAACATCGACAAGGTGATCAAGATCATCCGCGAGTCGGACGAGCCGAAGCCGGCGCTGATGCAGGCGTTCAAATTGTCCGACCGGCAGGCCGAAGACATTCTCGAAATCCGCCTGCGCCAATTGGCCCGGCTGGAAGCGATTAAGATCCAGCAGGAGCTGTCGGAACTGCGCAACGAGAAGAAGACGCTGCACGACCTGCTCGACAACCCGGCTTCGATGAAAAAGCTGGTGATCAAGGAAATCGAAACCGATGCGAAACAGTTCGGCGATGCGCGCCGCACGCTGATCGAGGAAGCCGAGCGCGCCAGCGTCGAGCAGAAGGTGATCGACGAGCCAGTGACTGTCGTGATCTCGCAGAAAGGCTGGGTGCGCGCGCGCACCGGCCACGGCCACGATCCGGCGCAGTTCACGTTCAAGGCGGGCGACGGCCTGTACGGCACCTTCGAATGCCGCACCGTCGATACGCTGCTTGCCTTCGGCTCCAACGGACGCATCTATTCCGTCGCAGTGTCTGCCCTGCCCGGCGCGCGCGGCGACGGTGTACCGGTCACGACGCTGATCGAGCTGGCCAGCGGCACGCGCTTGCTGCACTACTTCGCCGGACCCGCCGACACGCAGCTGCTGCTCGCATCGACCGCCGGCTACGGCTTCACCGCGAAGGCCGGCGACATGGTCAGCCGCATCAAGGCGGGCAAGGCCTTCATCACGCTGGATGAAGGCGACGAACCGCTAGCGCCGCGCGTTGTCGGCGAGGATGCCAGCGCGATCGCCGCACTGTCCGAGAAGGGACGCCTGCTGGTGTTCGGCATGGATGAAATCAAAAGCCTGTCCGGCGGCGGACGTGGCGTGATCCTGATGGAGCTGGAAAAGAACGAGAAGCTGCTGGCCACGCAGCCGATCAGCCAGAAAGGCGTTGCGGTGTCCGGCACGGGGCGCGGCGGCAAGGCGCAGGAACTGACGTTGTCGGCAT
>JAEZVM010000239.1 GCA_023420795.1 Pseudomonadota bacterium | reverse complement strand
ACGCGCTTCAGGAAGTGATTTTTTGCTGCTTTTCCGCGAGCAGCCGGGCAATCTACGAAGAGCTGCTCAGACCCGCCTGAGCGCTGCATAGAGCTTCGTTAATCAGCGGAAGCGGTTGATCGCATCGCGCGTTTCCAGCGCCACACGCCGCGCCGCCTGCGCGAAATCCTCGCCTGCCTGTTCGTTCGCTTTCGCGTACAGGATGGCGCGCGACGAATTGACCATCATGCCGGTACCACCTGCTGTTTTCCCGGCAGTCACGGTTGCCTGGATGTCGCCGCCCTGCGCGCCGATGCCGGGCACCAGCAGCGGCATGTCGCCGACGATGCGGCGTACCTGCGCCAGCTCGTCGGGGAAGGTCGCGCCGACCACGAGGCCGCACTGACCGTTGGTATTCCACTTGTCCGCGACCAGCTGCGCGACATGCTGGTAGATCGGCTTGCCGCCGGCATTCAGGAACTGCAGGTCGGAGCCGCCGGGATTGGAGGTGCGGCACAGGATGATGACGCCGCGATCCTTCCATTCCAGATAAGGCGCAACCGAATCGAAACCCATGTACGGGCTGGCTGTGACCGTATCGGCGCCATAGCGTTCGAATGCCTCGCGCGCATACTGTTCTGCGGTCGCACCGATGTCGCCGCGCTTCGCATCGAGCACGATTGGGATGTGCGGATAGGTCTTGCGCAGGTAAGCGCAGATCGCTTCCAGTTGATCTTCCGCGCGCAGCGCGGCGAAGTAGGCGATCTGCGGCTTGAACGCACAGGCAGTGTCGGCGGTGGCATCGATGATCGCCTTGCAGAACGCAAAGATTGCATCCGGCTGCCTTTGCAGATGGGCCGGGAACCTGGCGATGTCCGGATCGAGGCCGACGCAGAGCAGGGAATTGTTTGCCGTCCATGCGGCGGAAAGCTTGTCGATGAAAGTCACAGTGCGGCCTCGATATTGCGGAAAATGCACATTGTAACGTGCCATGCTATCGTTCCGGCATGACTTCCCTCTCACGCAAAGACTGGATCCTCCTTGGTTTACTGACGCTCAGCTGGGGCATCAACTGGCCGATCATGAAGATGGGGGTGCGCGATTTTCCGCCGATTACTTTCCGCACACTCGGCATGCTGGGTGGCGTACCGGTGCTGTGGCTGGCCGCGCGCATGCAAGGCGCATCTCTCGCGCTGCGGCGGGAACATATCAGGGATATCGTCGGACTGGCGATTCCCAACATGCTGCTCTGGAACATATTCATGATCATGGGCGTGAAGATGCTGTCGTCCGGTCGCGCCGCTATCCTCGGCTACACGATGCCGGTATGGGCGGTGCTGGCAGCGTTGATATTCTTCGGCGAGCGTCCGGCACGCACTGCGTGGATCGGCGTCGGTTGCGCACTGGGCGGCGCTCTGCTGTTGCTGTCGAGCGAATTCGCTACGCTGGCAGGCAATCCGTCCGGCACCGTGTTCGTGCTCATCGCCGCGGCCAGCTGGGGTTACGGCACGGTCGCGATGAAGCGCTCGGCGATCGACATGCCGACCATTTCCCTTACCTTCTGGATGCTGGCGCTCACGGTTGCATCGATGGCGCTGGTAGCCGCCGTATTCGAAAGCCATGCCTGGCACATGCCGAACGCAGACACATGGATTGCGATCGGGTACAACGCGCTGGTGATTTTCGGCTTCGCGCACGTGGTCTGGTTCAAGCTGGCACGCATGCTGCCTCCGGTTGCATCCAGCCTGTCGGTCATGATGATCCCGGTGCTCGGCGTGTTCTCCGGCGCCTGGCTGCTGGGCGAGAGACCGCACTGGCAGGACTATGCGGCAATGGTCCTGATCCTGATGGCAATGAGTACCGTGCTGTTGAAACCGCGCATGCGCGACCTTAAATAGTGAATGCGCAATTTCCGAGAAATCATTTAAAAGAGGAAATACGATGAAGACATGGATGAAATGGCTGACGGTAGCCGCCCTGACCTCGCTGCTCTCCGCCTGCGGCTACAACGAGTTCCAGGACAAGGATGAAAACGTGAAGGCGGCATGGGGCGAGGTGGTGAACCAGTACCAGCGCCGCGCCGATCTGATTCCAAACCTGGTCAATACCGTCAAGGGCTATGCGTCGCATGAAAAGGAGACGCTGGAAGCGGTAACCCGCGCGCGTGCCGCCGCTACCAGCTTCCAGATCACGCCGGAAGTGCTGAACAATCCGGAAGCCTTCAACAAGTTCCAGCAGGTTCAGGGCGAGCTGTCGGGCGCGCTGTCGCGGCTGATGGCGGTGGCCGAAAACTATCCGCAACTGAAGGCGGATACCAGTTTCCGCGACCTGCAGTCGCAGCTCGAAGGCACTGAGAACCGCATCACCGTCGCGCGCCAGCGCTACATCCAGTCGGTACGCGAGTACAACGTGCTGGCACGCAGCTTCCCGACCAACCTGACGGCGATGATGTTCGATTACGAGGTCAAGCCGTCATTTACGGTCGAAAATGAAAAAGCGATCTCGACCGCACCCAAGGTCGATTTCGGCAAATAGGCGGCAAATAAGCCATGACCATGCTGCGCACCCTGTTCGCCCTGGTGGCGGCGCTGTTCCTGTCGGCCGCGCTCGCGCAGGAGTTCGTGCCGGTGCCGCCGCTGCAGACGCGCGTAACCGACAAGGCCGGCATGCTGAGCGAGAACCAGCAGGCCACGCTGGAAAACGTACTGAAGCAGTATGAGGAGCGCACCGGCAGCCAGATCGCGATCCTGCTGCTTCCCACTACCGAACCGGAAGCGATCGAGCAGTACAGCATCCGCGTGTTCGATGCATGGAAACTGGGGCGCAAGGGCGTCGACGATGGCGTGCTGCTGGTGGTAGCGAAGAACAATCCGCCCGCATTGCGCCGGCTGCGCATCGAGGCCGGCCGCGGTGTGCAGGGCGTGCTGACCGATGCGCAATCCAAGCGCGTACTGCAGGATGTGATCGCGCCGCATTTCCGCCAGAACGATTTCTACGGCGGGCTGGCAGCCGGCATATCCGCCATCACCAGCCTGCTCGACAAGGAACAATTCCCTGCGCCCGAAGGCAAACAGGCGGCGCAGCAGGAAGACGAGCCGGACATTTCGCTCGGGCTGTTCTTCTTTTTCATGATCCTGTTCATGCTGCTGTCGCGCTCACGCTCGCGCCAGTTCGCCCGCCATCGCCACGGCTGGGGCCGCTCCGCGCCAGGCGTGATTCTCGGCGGCGGCTTCGGCAGTGGTGGGTTTGGTGGCGGCGGCTTCGGCGGCGGAGGTTTTGGTGGCGGTGGCGGATTTTCGGGTGGCGGCGGCAGTGCTGACGGCGGTGGCGCATCGGGGAACTGGTAATGAAGACGCTTTCACGCCTGCTCAGGCATCTGTGCACCACGACCGCGGCAGGCCGGCGTTCCTTTCCGGAATCGACGCTGAAAGCGATCGAGGATGCGATCGCGCACGGAGAAACCCGCCATCGGGCCGAGGTCCGCATGGTGGTCGAGCCTTCGCTCACCGCGCAGGCTGTACTGAACGGCATGTCGCCGCGCGAGCGCGCCCGGGAACTCTTTGCGCAATACCATGTGTGGGACACCGAGGAAAACTGCGGTGTGCTGGTGTATGTGAATCTGGCCGATCATCAGGTCGAAATCGTCGCAGACCGGGGCGTCGGCCGGGTGATTTCCGCCAGCCAGTGGGAAGCGATTTGCCGCACGATGACCCAGGGTTTCGCACGCGGCGAATATCACGACAGCGCCATTGCCGCGCTCAATGAACTGAACGCCCTGCTGCAGCAGCATTACCCGGACGACGGCTCCACGCACAACCAGCTCTCCAACAGGCCGTTGATACTTTAAGCGGAGCCGCAGAAGCGTTTATTGCGCTACATCCGCCGCCCGCAGGCGCTCGATACGTTCCTCGTCGCTCGGATGCGAACTGAAGTATTCCAGCGGATTGCTGCGGCGCGCCTTGCCTTTCGATTGCGGCCTGCGCGGCACGCCATCCTCTTCATCCTCGTTCGGCTTCCCGGCAGGCTGGCCGCCATCATGTTCGTGCTTATGCTCGTGTACGGCGGCCATCTTCTCGAACAGGTCCGCCATCGGTGACAGCGGCATGCCGTTCGCGCGCATCATGCCGATCGCGTACTGGTCCGCCTCGCGCTCGAAATCCCGCGAATACTTCTGATCCAGCAGGAAGGTCGGCACGGCTGCCAGCACGCTCGACACGTCGCCCACCAGCAGGTTGACGACCGTACCGACGCCAAGCGCCTGCAACAGCCGGCGCAGCGAATGACGCCGCTGCACATGGCCCAGTTCATGGCCGAGCACCGC
>JAEZVM010000205.1 GCA_023420795.1 Pseudomonadota bacterium | reverse complement strand
ACGACGACATCGCTCTTCTCCAGTGCGGCATCGATTTGCGGCGCTGTGGTAACGCCGAATTGCTGCTGAAGCTTCTGCAATGCATCCGGATTAGGATCGACCACGTGGATGTTCGCGCCGGCGGTGAGTTTTCCCGCCAGTCCGCCGATCAGGGCGGTGGCCATGTTGCCGCCGCCGATGAAAGCGATTTTCAGGTTATTTTGCATAGTCTCTGTGTCCAAAAATGGCTGTTCCTATCCTAACGATCGTCGCGCCTTCGGCGATCGCCGCATCCATGTCCGCCGACATGCCCATCGACAGCGTATCCAGCTCCAGCCCCTGCTGCCGCAGGCTGTCGAAGAGCTCGCGCATGCGGCGAAACGGCACGCGCTGCTGCTCCATGTTTTCGGCCGGCTCTGGAATCGCCATCAGGCCGCGCAGCTTCAGACGCGGCAGCGCCGCTACTGTCTGTGCCAGTGCCTGAATTTCCTCCGGCGCGACGCCGCTCTTGCTCGCCTCGCCGCTGATGTTTACCTGCAGGCAGATATTCAATGGCGACAGGTGTTCCGGTCGTTGCTCCGACAGACGCTGCGCGATCTTTCCGCGATCGACCGAATGCACCCAGTCGAAATGCTCGGCAATCGGGCGCGTCTTGTTGCTCTGTATCGGCCCGATGAAATGCCATTCGAGCAAGAGGTCCGGGCGTACAGAGCGCACGGCATCAATCTTGTCCAGCGCTTCCTGCAGATAGTTTTCGCCAAAGGCGCGCTGTCCCGCTTCTGCCGCCTCGATCACCGCATCGGCGCCGAACGTCTTCGACACCGCCAGCAATCCGACCTCATGCGGTTCGCGCGACACCGCCTGCGCCGCTGTCGCAACACGGTCGCGCACAGCTTGCAGGTTGGCCGAAATTGAGGACATAATCAGTTTTCCTAAAGCAACACTTAAGCTGTCTTACTGTTAATAATTGGCGTTTTCGCCAGTCGAAGGATTATAAATGGACATTTCCGAACTCCTCGCCTTTGCCGTCAAGAACAACGCCTCCGACTTGCACCTTTCTTCTGGCCTGCCGCCGATGATTCGCGTGCATGGCGATGTACGCCGCATCAACCTGCCGCCGCTGGAGCATCGCGACGTGCACGGCATGATCTATGACATCATGAACGACGGCCAGCGCAAGGCGTACGAGGAAGTTCTCGAATGCGACTTTTCCTTTGCGATTCCCGGCCTGGCGCGTTTCCGCGTCAACGCCTTCAATCAGGATCGCGGCGCGGCGGCGGTGCTGCGCACCATTCCGTCAAAGGTACTGACGCTGGAGCAGTTGAATGCACCGAAAATCTTCGCCGAACTGGCATTGAAGCCGCGCGGCCTGGTGTTGGTGACCGGCCCGACCGGCTCCGGTAAATCGACCACGCTGGCGGCGATGATCAACCACCTGAACGAAACCGAATACGCGCACATACTGACGGTGGAAGACCCGATCGAATTCGTGCATGAATCGAAGAAGTGCCTGATCAACCAGCGCGAAGTCGGCCCGCACACGATGTCGTTCAACAACGCGCTGCGCTCGGCGCTGCGTGAAGACCCGGATGCAATCCTGGTCGGCGAATTGCGTGACCTCGAAACCATCCGCCTCGCCCTGACCGCCGCCGAAACCGGCCACCTCGTGTTCGGCACGCTGCACACCTCATCGGCGGCAAAGACCATCGACCGTATCGTCGATGTGTTCCCGGCCGAAGAAAAGGAAATGGTGCGCGCGATGCTGTCCGAATCGCTGCAGGCGGTGATTTCGCAGACGCTGTTGAAGACCAAGGACGGCAGCGGCCGCGTCGCCGCGCACGAGATCATGCTCGGCACGCCGGCGATCCGCAACCTGATCCGCGAGGCGAAAGTGGCGCAGATGTATTCGGCGATCCAGACCGGCAGCAATGTCGGCATGCAGACGCTGGACCAGAACCTGACCGACCTGGTGCGCCGCAACGTGATTTCCGCCGCCGCCGCGCGCGCCGCCGCAAAGACGCCGGAAAACTTCCCCGGCTAAAATGTCCGATCAGACGGGACACCAAACCCGCATCACATAACAAGGAAAGCACATGGAACGGGATCAGGCCACGAAGTTCATGCACGACCTGCTGCGTCTGATGACGAGCAAGAACGGATCGGACCTTTTCATCACGGCGGACTTCCCGCCGGCCTTCAAGATTGACGGCAAGATGACGCCGGTATCGAACCAGCCGCTGCTGCCGGCGCATACGGTCGAACTGGCGCGCGCGATCATGAACGACAAGCAGGCGGCGGAGTTCGAAGCGACCAAGGAATGCAACTTCGCGATCAGCCCCGGCGGCCTTGGCCGCTTCCGCGTGTCCGCCTTCGTCCAGCAGGGCAAGGTCGGCATGGTGCTGCGCACGATCACCACCGCGATCCCGAAACTGGAAGACCTTGGCGTGCCGGAAGTGCTGAAGGAAGTGGCGATGACTAAGCGCGGCCTCGTCATCATGGTCGGCGCGACCGGCTCGGGCAAATCGACCACGTTAGCCGGCATGGTCGGCTATCGCAACGAGAACAGCTACGGCCACATCATCACGATCGAGGACCCGGTCGAATACGTGCATCCGCACAAGAACTGCATCGTCACGCAGCGCGAGGTCGGCGTCGACACCGAGGATTGGTTTACCGCGCTGAAGAACACGCTGCGGCAGGCGCCGGACGTGATCCTGATCGGCGAGATCCGCGACCGCGAAACGATGGACTATGCAATCGCGTTCGCCGAAACCGGCCACCTGTGCCTGGCGACAATGCACGCCAACAGCGCGAACCAGGCGCTGGATCGCATCATCAACTTCTTCCCGGAAGAGCGCCGCGCGCAACTTTTGATGGATTTGTCGCTCAATCTGAAGGCGATGATTTCGCAGCGCCTGATTCCGCTGAAGGACATCAAGGGGCGTTGCGCCGCCGTCGAGGTAATGCTGAATTCGCCGCTGGTTTCCGACCTGATCTTCAAGGGCGAAGTGCATGAAATCAAGGAAATCATGAAGAAGTCGCGCGAGCTCGGCATGCAGACTTTCGACCAGGCGCTGTTCGATCTGTACGAAGCGGACAAGATTTCCTACGAAGATGCATTACGTAACGCCGATTCGGTCAACGACCTGCGCCTGTCGATCAAGCTGCACGGCAAGGAAGCGCATGGCCGTGATCTGAGCAAGGGTACCGAACATCTGGGAATCGTATGAACGACATCTACGGCTTCAAGGCAGACAGCCTTGGCGGCGCGCCGGTCGATCTTGCGCAGTATCGCGGCAAGGTGCTGTTGATCGTCAATACCGCAAGCGAGTGCGGTTTCACGCCGCAGTACAAGGGGCTGGAAGCGGTGTACCAGCAGTTCAAGGACAAGGGCGTCGAGGTGCTCGGCTTTCCGTGCAACCAGTTCGGCAGGCAGGAGCCGGGTTCGGCCGATGAGATCGGTGCGTTCTGCGAAAAGAACTACGGCGTGACTTTCCCGTTGTTCGCGAAAATCGATGTGAACGGCGACAATGCGCATCCGCTGTTCCGGCACCTTAAAAGCGAAGCGCCCGGCATCATGGGTACCGAAGCGATCAAGTGGAATTTCACCAAGTTCCTGGTGAAGAAGGACGGCACGGTGTACAAGCGCTATGCGCCACGGACCGAGCCGAAGGAACTGATGGCCGATATCGAGAAGCTGCTAGCGGAGTGATTTACAGGCCCAGCGCCCCCTGTCATCCCAAACGGATGAGATCCCTCACATTCGTTCGGGATGACACGATTTCGCAACCCCGCTTCCGAACCAACGACGCTATTTCGCGCTATTCAGCGCCTTGTCCACCAGTTCAATCCAGTGACTGACCGGCATGTCGGTGCCCGACTGCAGATGCGTCTGGCAACCGATATTCGCCGACACGATCATCTCCGCACCGGTCGCCTGCAGGTTCTTCAGCTTGTTGTCGCGCAGCTGGTATGACAGTTCCGGCTGCAGCACCGAATACGTTCCCGCCGAACCGCAGCACAAATGGCTGTCGGCGCATAGCTGCACATCGACGCCGATCGCGCGCAGCAGGCCTTCGACCTTGCCGCGGATCTGCTGGCCGTGCTGCAGCGTGCAGGGCGGATGCCAGGCAATGCGCTTGCCAATCTTCCCTCTCAGTTTCTTCTGCAACTCCGCTTCGAACGCCGGCAGGATTTCGCTCAGGTCCTTCGTCAGCTCCGAAATGCGCCTTGCCTTTATC
The DNA here is from genome assembly GCA_023420795.1 of Pseudomonadota bacterium. Lineage (GTDB taxonomy): Bacteria > Pseudomonadota > Gammaproteobacteria > Burkholderiales > Burkholderiaceae_D > Noviherbaspirillum. The sequence goes on along the minus strand of JAEZVM010000205.1, from coordinate 10,675 downwards.
GCATATTGCTCGTCATGCGCGAGCAGATGCCCGTAATCCTTGACGGTAACGCCGCAGCCCGATGCGGTCATCACGATCGCTTCCGCGCCCGCTTCCACATACGGCCACCATGCGTCGATGTTATTGCGCATGTCGTTCAGGCCGCCATCCTGGTCATTCATGTGATAGCGGATCGCTCCGCAGCAGCCAGCCTTGGGCGCGACGACGAGCTGCACGCCGAGCGCGTCGAGCACACGCGCGGCTGAAGCATTGATGTTCGGCGCCATCGCCGGCTGCACACAACCATCCAGCAGCAGCATCTTGCGCGCGTGCTGCATGGTCGGCCATGCGCCCGCATGCTGCTTCGCCGGCACCTTGTTCTTCAATACCTCCGGCAGCAGCGAGCGCATCAGTTGCCCAGCCTTCATCGCCGGCGTGAAAAGCCATTTGCGCGGCAGCGTTTCCTTCAGCACGCTGCGCGCGATGCGCTGCGACAGCGGACGCTTCACCTGCTGCTCCACGATGTTGCGGCCGATATCAACGAGGCGGCCGTACTGCACGCCGGACGGGCAGGTAGATTCGCAGTTGCGGCAGGTCAGGCAGCGGTCCAGGTGCGTCATGGTCTTGAACGTCGCCTGCTTGCCTTCCAATACCTGCTTCATCAGATAGATGCGGCCGCGCGGGCCGTCAAGCTCGTCGCCGAGCAGCTGATAGGTCGGGCAAGTCGCGGTGCAGAAACCGCAGTGCACGCACTTGCGCAGGATCGCGTCGGCTTCCTCGCCGTCACGGGTGTTCTTGATGAAATCTGCGAGATTGGTTTGCATGCTTAAAACTCTTTATACATCCGTCCCGGATTGAAAATGCCGGACGGATCGAATGCATTCTTCAGATTGCGATGGATTGCGGCCACAGCCGGCGCGAGCGGATGGAACACACCGGCGCTCTTGTCAGCACTGCGGAACAGCGTCGCATGGCCTCCAACCTGTTCGGCTGCGGAGCGGATCGTGGCGGCATCGAGATCGGTGCGCAGCCAGCGCTGCCCGCCGCCCCATTCGATCAACTGCTCGCCCTCCAGCACAAGCGGCGGCGTCACCGACGGCAGCGACAGCCGCCACAGGCTTGCAGGGCCGCTGGTCGCAGCGAAGAATTCATTGGTCTGGTCGCGCACGCCGGTCCAGAATGCATTGGCATTGCTGACCTGTTCGCCGCCCATCTTCTGCACCGCCGCCTTGACCGCTGCTTCCGCACCGGACAGGCGCACGATCAGCAGGCCGCCATGCCAGGCGCTGGCGGATATTGGCAAGGGCTGCCCGCCCCAGCGGTTCAGCTGCTCGATCGCTTCAGTCTTGCGCATTGCAAAGCGCAGCGTGGTTTCGCAGAAGGGCTGCGGCAGCACCTTCAGCGACACTTCGGTGATCAGCCCGAGCGTACCGAGCGAGCCGGCCAGCAGGCGCGACACGTCATAGCCGGCGACATTCTTCATCACCTGCCCGCCGAAGCGCAGCAGTTCGCCCTTGCCGTCCATCAGCGTTGCGCCGAGCACGAAGTCGCGCACCGCGCCGACCGCCTGCCGGCGCGGACCGGACAGGCCGGCTGCAACCACGCCGCCGATCGTGGAATCGGCACCAAAGTGCGGCGGTTCGAAGGCGAGCATCTGCTTGCGCTCGGCCAGCGCCGCTTCGATTTCGGCCAAGGGCGTACCGCAGCGCGCAGTGATCACCAGCTCGGTCGGGTCGTAGGCAATGATGCCGGTATGGTCGCGCGTATCGAGAACTTCCCCCTGTAGCGACTGGCCGTACCAGTCCTTACTGCCGCCGCCGCGAATGCGCAGCGGCGTCCTGCTGACGGTGGCCGACGCGATGCGGTCGCGGAATTGTTGTAGTGCCTGTTCCATTCTTCAGTCGGGTTAAAAGCGCGGCAGGTGCGCGAATTTCATCTGGCCGCCGGTCACGCGCATCTTGCCGTTTTCGGCGCAGCGGTTGAGCGTCGGGATCGCCTTGTCAGGATTGAGCAGGAAGGCGGTGTCGAATGCGCGCTTAACCGCGAAGAAGGCTTCCAGCTCCTTCGGCGAGAATTGCACGCACATCGAGTTGATCTTCTCGATGCCGACGCCGTGCTCGCCGGTGATGGTGCCGCCGACCTCGACGCACAGCGCGAGGATGTCGGCTCCGAAGGCTTCGGCACGCTCGAATTCGCCCGGCTTGTTCGCATCGAACAGGATCAGCGGATGCAGGTTGCCGTCGCCCGCATGGAATACGTTCGCGCAGCGCAGGCCGTACTTGCCTTCCATTTCGGCGATGCGGGTGAGCACCTGCGCGAGATGCTTGCGCGGAATGGTGCCGTCCATGCAGTAGTAGTCGGGCGAGATGCGGCCCGCCGCCGGAAATGCATTCTTGCGGCCGGACCAGAAACGCAGGCGCTCGGCCTCGTTCTGCGACACCGCGATCGCGGTCGCACCGGAGCCTTTCAGCACTTCGCTCATGCGCGCGATTTCTTCCTCGACCTCTTCCGGGATGCCGTCCGATTCGCACAGCAGGATCGCTTCCGCCTCGGTGTCGTAGCCGGCATTGACGAAGGGCTCGACCATGCGCGATGACGTCTTGTCCATCATTTCCAGGCCGGCCGGGATGATGCCGGCTGCGATCACATTGGCGACTGCATCGCCGCCCTTCACCACATCGTCGAAGGACGCCATGATTACGCGCGCCGTCTGCGGCTTCGGTACCAGCTTGACCGTAACTTCGGTGACTACGCCAAGCATGCCTTCGGAACCGATGAACACCGCCAGCAGGTCGAGGCCGGGCGCATCCAGCGCGCCGCTGCCGAGCTCGACGATGTCGCCATCGATGGTGACCATGCGCACGCGCAGCACATTGTGCACGGTCAGGCCGTATTTCAGGCAGTGCACGCCGCCGGAGTTTTCCGCGACGTTGCCGCCGATGGTGCAGGCAATCTGCGACGACGGATCGGGGGCGTAATACAGGCTGTGCTGGGCAGCCGCGTCCGAGATCGCGAGGTTGCGCACGCCGGGCTGGACCATCGCGGTGCGCGAATACGGATCGACCTTCACGATCCTGTTGAGCTTCGCGGTGGACAACACCACGCCGTCGGCGATCGGCATCGCGCCGCCGGACAGGCCGGTGCCGGCGCCGCGCGGCACGATCGGCACCTTCAGCTCGCGGCAGCTCTTCAGAATTGCGACCACCTGCGCCTCGTTCTGCGGCAGCACCACCACCATCGGCAGTTGCCGGTAGGCGGAAAGGCCGTCGCATTCATAAGGCCGCGTATCTTCTTCATTGAACAGCACGCAGGATTCGGGCAGCAGCGCACGCAGGGCACTGACGACTTCGCGCTGGCGTTCAATCGTGAATCGTGGTTGGGAAGGAGAGTTCATATCCTGTTTATCGATACTGCAGGGAGATCGGACAGTGTAGCGAAATACCCTGCTGCCGTGAGGGTGGCGCAGGCGGTATGGGAGTGAAAAGCTTTTTCAGCTCCGGTGAATTATTTTCACCGCGGCCGGTTCGGAAAGCGGACGTTGAAGGATTACAACTTGCCGAAGGTCGAGCGCAGCCATTCGATGAAGGCCATCACTTCCGGCCGTTCCGGCGCCTGCTGCTCGTACACGACGTAATAGGCATGCGGCGGATTCTTCAGCTGCACGTCTTCAAACAGGTGAAGGATTTCCCCGGTCGCAATCAGGTTCTGCACGAAATGCTTGCGCGTCAGCGCCACGCCATGTCCGTAACGGACCGCCTCCAGCAGCAGCCCCAAGTCATCCAGGCGCAGGCCGGTCGATGGCTCCGGCCAGTCAAGGCCGGCCACTTCGAACCATGGCTGCCACGGCTCCAGCGCGGAGCGCAGCAGCGTCGCCTTCTGCAGGTCGGCCGGGGTCTTCAGTCCACCGATCTTTTCCAGGTACTGCGGACTGGCGACCGCGAAGGTCGGTTCCTCGTACAGCTTTTCCGTCACCAAATCCGGATATTTGCCGGCGCCGAAACGCACCTCGACATCACTTTCCGACAGGCTCAAGTCGTACAAGGGCACTGACAGGAACAGCTCGACCACGATGTCCGGATGCGCGGCGGTGAAATCCGCGAGGCGCGGCACCAGCAGGCAGCGCGCAAATGTCGGCGGTACCGTGACCTTGATACGCGGCTGCGCCGGCGCACTCCTGTGCGGCAGCGGAAAGTCAGTCAGCGTGCGCAATGCGGCCCGCACCACATCCAGATAGCGGCGGCCGAATTCGGACAGCGTGACAGTGCGCCCATCCCGCAGGAACAGCCGCTCGCCGACGAAATCCTCCAGCAGCCGAATCCTGTGCGACAGCGCCGAAGGCGTGATGCACAACTCTTCGGCGGCAACCGCGAAGGACCCGAGACGGGCGGCAGCCTCGAAGGCGGACAGGGCGTGAACCGGGGGCAGGCGTATGGCCATATTCAGGGGGAGTCTTCTGGAACTACAGTTTCAGGATTTTACCGGGGTTCAAGATGTTCTTGGGATCAAATGCACGCTTCAGCACGCGCATTGTCTCGATCGCATCCTCGCCATGCTCCTGCACCAGAAAATCCATCTTGTGCAGGCCCACGCCATGTTCGCCGGTGCAGGTGCCGTCCATCGAGATCGCTCGCGCGACCATGCGGGCATTCACGCCTTCGGCTTTGGCAACCTCGGCCGGATCTTCCGGATCGACCATCATGACCACATGGAAGTTGCCGTCGCCGACATGGCCGATGATCGAATAGACCATGTCATTCTTTTCACAGTCTGCCTGCGTGTCGAGAATGCATTCGGCCAGCCGTGAAATCGGCACGCAACAATCGGTCGTGATAGCACGGGCGCCGGGGCGCATCTGCAGCATTGCGAAGAAGGCATTGTGGCGCGCGGTCCACAGCCGCGTGCGCTCCTCGGGGCGGGTCGCCCATTCGAAGCCGCTCGCACCAAGCTCCGCCGCGATCTCCTGCACCGTTTTTGCCTGTTCCTCGACGCTGCGTTCGCTGCCGTGGAATTCGAACAGCAGCAGCGGCTTTTCCGGCAGGTTCAACCCTGCGTTCACATTGTGCGCATTGATCGCCTTTACGCCACTCTCGTCGAGGAATTCGACGCGCGCAACCGGCACTCCCATCTGGATGGTGCGGATCACAGTGTTGACCGCCTCGGCGGTGCCCGGGAATGAGCAAACCGCAGCCGACACCGCCTCCGGCTGCGGATACAGCCGGACCGTCACTTCCGTGATGATGCCAAGCGTGCCTTCGCTGCCCACGAAGATGCGCGTGAGGTCGTAGCCGGCTGACGACTTTCGCGCGCGCGTGCCAGTCTTGATGATGTGCCCGTCGGCAGTGACGACGGTCAGCGCCAGCGTGTTTTCGCGCATGCTGCCGTAACGCACCGCATTGGTGCCGGATGCACGGGTAGCCGCCATTCCGCCCAGCGACGCATCGGCGCCGGGGTCGATCGGGAAAAACAGGCCGGAGTCGCGGATTTCCTGGTTCAACTGCTTGCGCGTGACGCCGGCCTGCACCGTCGCGGTCTGGTCTTCCTCATGCACCGCCAGCACCCGGTTCATCTGCGACAGATCGATGGTGATGCCGCCGCACAAGGCCAGCACATGACCTTCGAGAGAAGTGCCGGTGCCATAGGGAATGATCGGAACATCATGGCTGCCGCACAGCTTGACCGCCTCGGCAACTTCCTCGGTGGTTTGCGCAAACACGACTGCATCGGGCAGCATCGGGTCGTACGAGGATTCGTCACGGCCGTGATGCTCGCGGATCGCCTGCGAGGTGGAAAGACGATCCTCGAAGATCGCTTCGAGCGCTGCCAGCAATTCTTGGGGAACGGGCTTTTTCAGCGCGGCCGACTGTGCGGGATGGTTCATGCTTGCCTCCGTTTTTCCCGATTCTACTCTCCGTGCACGCAAAGATTGCTGTCGGAACGACAGCATATGCGCCGGTTTTGCCGTATCCTGAGCCCTTTCCTCATTGTGGACAGACGACCATGGGCAACCGACTTTCGAAAATCGCCACCCGTACCGGCGACAACGGCACCACCGGTCTTGGCGACGGCAGCCGCGTCGGCAAGGACAGCCTGCGCATCAATGCGATCGGCGAGGTGGACGAGCTCAACTCCCACATCGGCCTGCTGCTGTGTGAAGACCTGCCCGGCGCGCTGCGCGAGGAACTGTTCTCGATCCAGCACGACTTGTTCGACCTTGGCGGCGAACTCTGCATCCCGGGTTATACGCTGATCACCGATACCCATGTCGGCCGGCTCGATACGCTGCTGGAAAAATACAATGCCGACCTGCCGCCGCTGAAGGACTTCATCCTGCCCGCCGGCTCGCGCGCAGCCGCGCTGGCCCACGTCTGCCGCACGATCTGCCGACGCGGTGAACGCTCGATCGTCGCGCTGGGCAACAGTGAAACTATCAATGCCAATCCGCGCCAGTACATGAACCGGCTGTCCGATCTGCTGTTTGTCCTGTCGCGGGTACTGAACCGCTATGCTGGCGGCAGTGATGTGTTGTGGGAAAAGGATCGCAAGCGCGACGTGGAGTGAGCCTCTCCCCAAAAACAAAAGCGACGCAGAAGCGTCGCTTTTGTTTTTGAGCAGGACAAACTTATTTTGCCCGCTTGTCGTTCTCGATCAGCGCATAGGCCGAATGGTTGTGAATCGACTCGAAGTTCTCCGCCTCCAGCGTGTAGGCAGCGATACGACGGTCCGCATTCAGCATCCCGGCGACATCACGCACCAGATCTTCGACGAATTTCGGATTGTCGTATGCGCGCTCGGTCACGTATTTTTCATCCGGCCGCTTGAGCAAACCATACAGTTCGCAGGATGCCTGTTCCTCGATCTTCGCAATCAGCTGATCGACCGGCAGTTCATCCGCCAGCACGGCCGTCACAGTGATATGCGAACGCTGGTTATGCGCGCCGTACGCCGAAATCTTCTTCGAGCACGGGCACAGGCTGGTCACCGGCACCAGCACCTTGAGCGTAACTTCCAGTTCGCCATTCCTGATTTCGCCGGTGAAGCCGACTTCGTAGTCCATCAGGCTTTCGACACCGGACACCGGCGCCACCTTGTTGATGAAATACGGGAAGGACACTTCAATGCGACCGGCATCGGCCTCCAGCAGCTTCAGCATCTTCTGCAGCAGCGCGCCGAACTTGCTGATATCCAGCGGTCCGCGATTGCCTTCAAGCAACGCGATGAAGCGCGACATGTGCGTACCCTTCTGCTCCTGCGGCAGATGCACATACATGTTCCAGGTGCCGACCGACGGCTGCGTGCCGCTGGCGGTCTTGATCGTGATCGGATAACGCACGCCCTTCACTCCGACGCGCTGGATCGACAGGCGCCGCGTATCGACCGTGCTTTGCACGTCGGGAATGGTATGGAGATTCAGATCGCGTGAGTTCATCACATAAAGCCTATTCGGTTGGAGCGGCCACTATCGGAAGCTGCCGGGCCGCTCTTGCACATCATTGATTGTTGACAACCAGGCGCGGCTCGCCCTTGTCGAATCGCTTCCTGATCGCGGCGGCAATGCCCTTGCCATCCAGTCCGCATGTCGCGAGCAGCTGCGCGGCGTCGCCATGATCGATAAATTTGTCCGGCAGGCCCAGATGCAATATCGGCTTCACAATGTCTGCTTCGGCCAGCGCTTCCGCAACCGCGGAACCGGCGCCACCCATCACGCAACCTTCTTCCACAGTCACCAGTGCATCATGCGTCTGCGCCAGCTGCCTGACCAGTTCGACGTCCAGCGGTTTGATGAAGCGCATGTTAGCTACCGTCGCATTCAGCTCATCCGCTGCCGCCAGACTCGGCGCCAGCATGGTACCGAATGCCAGAATCGCAACGCCCTGGCCTTCACGCCGGATCTCCCCCTTGCCGAGCGGGATCGTCTGCAAATCCTTGGCAGGCAGGACTCCGATGCCGGAGCCACGCGGGTAACGTACTGCCGCAGGGCCATTATATTGGAAAGCCGTGGAGAGCATCTGACGGCACTCGTTCTCATCGGAAGCCGCCATGACCACCATGTTGGGAATGCAACGCAGATAGGCAATGTCATAGTTGCCCGCATGCGTCGCGCCGTCCGCCCCCACTAGTCCGGAACGATCGAGCGCGAACGTCACATCGAGATTTTGCAGTGCAACATCATGAATCAACTGATCGTACGCGCGCTGCAGGAACGTGGAATAAATGGCGACCACCGGCTTCAAACCTTCGCATGCCAGACCGGCGGCAAAGGTGACCGCGTGCTGTTCGGCAATACCCACATCGTAATACCGGCCCGGGAAGCGCCGCTCGAACTCGACCATGCCGGAGCCTTCGCGCATCGCCGGGGTGATGCCGATCAGACGCTGCTCCTGCGCGGCCATGTCGCACAGCCAGTCGCCGAATACCTGCGTGTAGGTGATCTTGCTGGCGGCAGCGGGCTTGATGCCTTCGGCCGGGTTAAACTTACCCGGTCCGTGATACAGAACCGGGTCGGCCTCGGCGAGCTTGTAGCCCTGCCCCTTCTTCGTTACCACATGCAGGAACTGCGGCCCCTTCAGGTGCTTCAGGTTCTGCAGCGTCGGGATCAGTGATTCGAGATCATGACCGTCGATCGGACCGATGTAGTTGAAGCCGAATTCCTCGAACATCGTGGCCGGCACCATCATGCCCTTCGCATGCTCCTCGAAGCGCCTTGCCAGTTCCAGCATCGGCGCGGGCAGCACCGACTTGCCAACATTCTTCGCGGCCGCATAGAACTGGCCGGACATCAGTCGCGCCAAGTAGCGATTGAGCGCACCGACCGGCGGCGAAATCGACATGTCGTTGTCGTTCAGGATCACCAGCAGGTTGATGTCCTCATAGACACCGGCATTGTTCAACGCCTCGAAAGCCATGCCGGCGGTCATCGCGCCGTCACCGATCACCGCGATCGCATGGCGGTTCTCACCCTTGGTCTTCGCCGCCAGCGCCATGCCGAGCGCGGCGGAAATCGAGGTCGAGGAATGCGCGGTGCCGAAGGTGTCGTACCCGCTCTCGTCGCGGCGCGGGAAGCCGGAGATGCCGTTCAGCTGCCGCAGCGTATGCATGCGGTCGCGCCGCCCGGTGAGGATCTTGTGCGGATAGGTCTGGTGGCCGACATCCCAGACGATGCGATCGTCCGGCGTATTGAACACGTAGTGCAGCGCGATCGTCAGCTCCACCGTGCCGAGATTGGACGACAGGTGGCCGCCGGTCTTGGAGACGGAGTCGAGCAGGAACGCGCGCAGTTCGTCCGCCAGCGGCTTCAGCTGCGTGCGCGACAGCTTGCGCAGGTCCGCCGGGTCATTGATCTTGTTCAGCAAATCCATACTAAGCCTTCCGTTGCACGATCAGGTCCGCGATCTCCCGCAGACGCCGTGCCTTGTCTCCAAAGGGGATGAGCGCATCATGCGCATCATTCCGCAGTTTTTCCGCCAGTGCCCGCGACTGTTCCAGCCCGAGTATCGATACATAAGTCGGCTTGTTGTCCGCCGCATCCTTGCCGGCGGTCTTGCCGAGGGTGGCGGAATCCGCCGTTGCATCAAGCACGTCATCGACCACCTGAAAAGCCAGGCCGATTGCGCCAGCATACGCATCCAGCGCCTGCATCTCGTCAGGCGCGAGCGACTTGCCACTCATCGCGCCCAGCAGCACCGAAGCGCGCAGCAGGGCACCGGTCTTCAAGCGATGCATCTGTTCCAGCTCCTCCTGCGACAAGGCTATGCCCACGCTTGCCAGATCAATCGCCTGGCCGCCGCACATGCCCACTGATCCAGCCGCCTGTGCCAGCAGGCGGATCATCGCCAGCAGCCGGGCAGGTTCGTTCAGCTCCCTGTCTTCCGACAGCACCAGGAATGCCTGCGACTGCAACGCATCGCCAACCAGCAGCGCCGTGGGTTCGTCGTACCTGACATGCACCGTCGGCTTGCCGCGACGAAGTGCGTCGTCGTCCATGCAGGGCATATCGTCATGCACCAGCGAGTACACATGAATCATTTCAAGGGCCGCCGCTGCACGAGCCAAAGTTGCAGTGTTAGCGGCGAACAGGTCGCCAGCCGCGTAAACGAGCAAGGGTCGAACGCGCTTGCCGCCGTCCAGCGCCGCATAGCGCATCGCCTGATGCAGGTGCGCCGGCAAGGTCGTTTCCGCCGGCAGGAAAGAATCCAATGCTGTCTCGATGCTCGACTGGACGCCTTTCGTCCAGTCGCCGAACGTTTGAGATACTGTCATTCGTCCGCCTCAGACGCTGCATCGGCGGCGAAGGGCTTGAGCATGTCGCCTTCAAGCACCTTGACCTGGCTATCAACCTTGTCGAGCTGTCCGGCGCAGAACTTGACCAGCTCCGAGCCGCGCTTGTACGCGGCAACCGACGCTTCCAACGGCAACTCCCCCGCCTCCATCTGGGCGACCAGCTTTTCCAGCTCCGCCATCGCGTCTTCAAAAGACGCAGGCTGCCCGTCAGGCGTTGATTTCTTTGACATAGTGGACAAAATTGAAGTGTAGCCCGATATTTTAGAACAAACTATCTCAAGCAGTTGAGGGTCAGAAAGCGACTGCAACCGGCATCAGCGCAACAAGAGCCACACAAGTCAACTTACATTCCAAACAACAATTCCTCGTTCTTGGCGTGAGATTTACAGCCCAAACGCCTTCCATTTAAAGCAGAAAA
>JAEZVM010000175.1 GCA_023420795.1 Pseudomonadota bacterium | reverse complement strand
AGCAGCGCATCGACCGCGTCCTTGCCGGCGGCCCATGCCTGTTGCGTCGGCACGCGCGAAGGGTCGAAGCCGTACAGGTTGCGCCCGGTTGGCAGCGTTTCAGCATTCTTGATCGGATCGCCGCCGTAGGAGGTGGGAATGTGGCGGCCGGAGAGCGCGGAAAGGAAGGCCGCCATCTCATTGCCCGCCGATAGCGCAACGTAGTTGGCACGACCGCGCTCCAGCAGTGCGGCGAGCTTCTCATTCTTGATTTCGTTGAGCGGCGCGCCGTCCACCGTGTAGCGCTTAAGCAGTTTGTACGGCGCGGCGTCGGGGAGGTTTTCATAGTCGCCGACGAAGGTTTCGTCAATCTCGTCGCCGGGTGCGGCGGACAGCGCCCAGAATTCCTTCCCAAGAATCAGCAAGACCGTGCCGAGGCGATGGCGTTCCATCGGCGCGCTGCCGAAGGTATGCAGGCCGAGCGGCTGCGCGGTCTGCGCGAGTTCATGCAGATGGTCGTGCAGCGCGGTGACAAAGCCCGGAAACTCGCGCGCGATGCGCCTGTCGTCCCAGCCCATGTCGCGCTCGATGCGCTGCTCGCGCACCGCGCGCAGCAGGTCGGCGGCCAGCTTGTCCTTGACCGCGCCGGCATCCTGCGCGATCCATGCGTGTAGCAGGTCGTGCATGCGCACCAGCGCGTCATGCAAGCCGGCGGGTGCAAACGGCGGCGTCTGGTGGGTGATCGTCACGGCACGTCCGCGCCGCTTGGCCTGCAGGGCCTCGCCGATGTTATCGACGATGTACGGATAGACCACCGGCACATCGCCCACCGCCAGCAGCGGGTAGTCGTATACGGACAGGCCACGTTCCTTGCCCGGCAGCCATTCCTGCGAGCCGTGTGTGCCGTAGTGGACCAGCGCATCGGCTCGGTGGCCTTCGCGCGCCCACAGGTAGGCTGCGAGATAGAAATGCGACGGGCCGGCCTTGGTACTGTGGTACAGCGCTTTTTCCTTGTTCTCCCATTTCTCGCCGCGCGGCGGCTGCGGCAGGATCACGATGTTGCCGAACTTTGCGCGCGGCACGACGAAGTAATCCTTGCCGTTGCGGCGGATCACCATCGACGAACGTTCCGGCGCGCCCCAGCGCTGCGCCATCTCGTTCTGCACCGTCTGTGGCTGGCGCGCCAGCCATGCGCGGTAATCCGCCATCGGGAGCAGTTCCGCCAGTCCATCGCGCAGCAATCCTTCCAGCGCATCGTCGCGGTAGAACGGCGTCAGCAGCCGTTGCAATGTCGCAGTCAGCACTTCGTCGTCCTGCGGCTGGGTCGTATAACCAGCATCGCGCAGTGCGGCCAGTGTCGCCGCTAGGCTCTTCGGCAGGTTGAGATAGGAAGCCGACAAGTTCTTTTCGCCCGGCGGATAGTTCCAGAACATGACGGCAAGGCGCTTGTCTGCGTTCGGCGTGCGCTGCAACCGGATCAAGCGCAGCGCCTTGCCGACGACTGCCTGCGCCTGCTCGGGAATGGCGACCACCTGCTCATCGCCCTTGCGCGTGGCACCGGCGACCATGATGTCGGCGATGCCGGCGTACTCGCCTTGCGCGAGATAGAACGGCACGTCCATCAGTTGCACGCCTTGCGGATCGGCGGCCCAGTCGGCGACATCGCCCTTGCGATAAGGCGTGGCCTGGATAACCGGAATGCCGAGCACCTCGAATTCGCGCTTGCGCCCTTCCGGGTTCAGCACGATCTGCGTGTTGATGATGACGTCCGGCAGCGGCTGGCCGCGCAGGCTCATGATCGGCGCAAGCGGCTCCATTACCGAGCCGTAGAACGGCAGCGGCAATGCACCTGCCGCTTCGATGCGTGCGATCAGGTCGTCGATGAAGGCAGTCTGCTCGGCGGAGATGTAGGCCTGATGCAGAGCGATGCCGACCGTCGGCGGCTTGCGCTCCGTATTGATGCCCTTCCAGCTCAGGTACTGGGCTGCGTCGGCAAACACCTTGCCGGGTGCCTGCGGGTGGTACAGCGCGGTTTTTGGAAGCACCAGCGGCGGCGCGATGCCTGTCGCTTCCCTGCCGGCCAGGTGCGCAGCAATGGTTTTCAGAAAACCGTCATAGTTGGCGCGGCTGCCATTGACATAGTAGGTGTGCAGACGGCGCGCCAGCGCATCGGGCAAGCCGCGCCATTCCGGGCTTTGCTCGTGCAGCCACAGGCTGGGTGTCTTCAGTCCGGGCAGCGCGCGCACCAGCCGTGCACGCGCGAAATCGCGCAGGTGGTCGCGCGGCGTGTCGAAGAACACCGCGTCGTAGCCGGCGAACAGCGTCGCATCCTGCTCCATCGGCAACTGCTCGATGAAACGCGCCTCAACCGTCAGGCCGAGCGGCCGGGCGATGTTCTCGATCAACTGGAACTTGCCGGCCGGGACCGGGCTGGTGGCGAGGAACAGCAGCCTGCCGGCGTGCGCACCGCCGGCGCACAGCAGCAGCGTGCAAGCCAGCAGACATCGGGTAAAGAATCGGGTCATGGCTGAAGGATCATTTGCAGGGAAAGGTCCAGAAAAAACAACAAGAAAAACGGGGGGAGATGGACGCCTTAAGCGGCATTGAAGCCATCTCCACCCCAAACCCTCCACCTCACCGGTCACCCGTTGAAGGGAGGGGAGCTCTCACACTTGATGTCATCTTGCAGGGTGTGCATGGCACTCCTGCATCCGTACGTTCCGCTAGAACTGATAGCTAAGGCTCGCCGACAGCGTGCGTCCCGGCTGCGAGTAGAAGTCAGCGCCAATCGGATTGCGGTCGTCGGCCTGGCGGATGTCGCTCCACAGCCAGTACTTCTTGTCGAACAAGTTGTGCACCGCGAGGCTGATCTGCGCGCCTTTCAGCGGACGCCACCATACCGACAGATCGGTGACGCCGTAACCGGAAGGACGGAACCATTCGCCGTCGGTGTCGTCGGTGCGCGAGACCGCCTTCGCCGCACGCAGCCGCGCTTCCGCTCCCCAGCTGCCTGCGTCGCGCGCGATGCCGGCGGTGAATCGCAACGGATCGATGGTGTTGATCGGCTGTTTGGTCAGCTCGTTCTCGCCGCGCGCATAGGCGACCGCGCCATCCACTCGCCATCCCGGAGTGAAGTCCCAGGCAGCGCGCACTTCACTGCCGTAGATGCGCACCTTCGACAGGTTCTGGAACATGCTGGTCTTGCGGATCGGTGCGGCGACGCAGCGCGGATCGGCCGGGCAGGCCAACTGCACGCTGGCGATGAAGTCGCGGTAGCGGTTGTCGTACA
>JAEZVM010000157.1 GCA_023420795.1 Pseudomonadota bacterium | reverse complement strand
CAAATATCAGAAACTGGTCGCAACCCGCTCCTCTTACGGATGGATGCTGACCTTCATCATGATGATCGTCTATTACGGCTTCATTCTCCTGGTCGCTTTCAACAAGGACCTGCTGGGTGCGAAGATGGGTGCGGGCGTGATGACCTGGGGCATCCCCATCGGGCTGTTCGTGATCGTTTTCACGGTGATCATCACCGGCATCTACGTACGGCGCGCCAATGGCGAGTTCGACGAACTGACTGCCGCGATCCGCAAGGAGGTGATGTAATGTCGAGCAAGAAGCACATCCTCTCCGCGCTGGCACTGTTCGCCGTTGCAGGTGCTGCCTGTGCTGCAGGCGGCGATCTTGGCCAGGCTGAAAAGCAGGCGACCAACTGGACCGCGATCTCGATGTTCGGCGTGTTCGTGATTCTCACGCTGTTCATCACGAAATGGGCCGCAGCCAAGACCAAGTCGGCTGCCGACTTCTATACCGCCGGCGGCGGTATCACCGGTTTCCAGAATGGTCTTGCAATCGCTGGCGATTACATGTCGGCCGCATCCTTCCTCGGCATTTCCGCAGCGGTGTTCCTGAACGGCTATGACGGCCTGATCTATTCGATCGGCTTCCTCGTCGGTTGGCCGGTGATCACATTCCTGATGGCAGAACGTCTGCGCAACCTCGGCCGCTTCACCTTTGCCGACGTCGCCGCCTATCGCTTCTCGCAGACCCCGATCCGCGCGTTTGCCGCGTCGGGCACGCTGGTGGTGGTGGCGTTCTACCTGATTGCGCAGATGGTTGGCGCCGGTCAACTGATCAAGCTGCTGTTCGGTCTGGAATACTGGATCGCAGTCGTGCTGGTCGGCACACTGATGATGGTGTACGTGCTGTTCGGCGGTATGACGGCGACGACCTGGGTGCAGATCATCAAGGCGATCCTGCTGCTCGGCGGCGCATCCTTCATGGCCTTCGTCGTGATGGCGCAGTTCAACTTCAGCCCTGAAGCGCTGTTCGCGAAATCGGTCGAAGTGCATGAGAAGAAGGACGCGATCATGGGCCCGGGTACCTTCATCAAGGATCCGATCTCTGCAGTCTCGTTCGGCATGGCGCTGATGTTCGGCACCGCCGGCCTGCCGCACATCCTGATGCGCTTCTTCACGGTGCCGAGCGCTAAGGAAGCACGCAAGTCGGTGTTCTGGGCAACCACCTGGATCGCTTACTTCTACATCCTGACCTTCATCATCGGCTTTGGCGCGATCGTGTTGGTAAGCACCAATCCCGACTTCAAGGATGCGGCTGGCAAGCTCCTCGGTGGTAACAACATGGCGGCGATCCACCTCGCCACGGCTGTCGGCGGCAACGTCTTCCTCGGCTTCATTTCCGCAGTGGCGTTTGCAACGATTCTGGCGGTGGTGGCCGGCCTGACCTTGTCCGGTGCATCGGCCGTGTCGCACGACCTGTATGCAACCGTGTTCAAGAAGGGCCAGGCAACCAGCGAAAAAGAACTGCGCGTCTCGCGCATGACCACCATCGTGCTGGGCGTGATTGCCGTCGTGCTGGGCATCGTGTTCGAAAAGCAGAACATCGCTTTCATGGTGTCGCTCGCATTCGCGATCGCCGCTTCGGCCAACTTCCCGGTGCTGTTCATGTCGGTGCTGTGGAAAGGCTGCACGACGCGCGGCGCAACCGTCGGCGGATTCCTCGGCCTGATCACCGCCGTGGTTCTGACCGTGCTGTCGAAGTCGGTGTGGGTCGATGTGTTCGGCTTCGAGAAGGAAATCTTCCCGTACACCTCGCCTGCCCTTTTCTCGATGACCGCCGGTTTCGTCGGCATCTGGCTGTTCTCGATCCTCGACAAGAGCGAGCGCGCACGCCAGGACCAGCTGGGTTACGAAGCGCAGAAGGTGCGCTCCGAGACCGGCATCGGTGCGGCAGCGGCCTCCGCGCACTGATAGTGCAAGCCACACAAGCCCCGGGGAGCGATTCCCGGGGCTTTTTTCATGGTGCGGCCACCTGATGAAAAGGCCGCTTGCCATATCCCTCAATCCTGATCGCTTGGGTGCGGAATGATCCGAAAACTACTGGCGAAATACCGTTTCTGGCTAATCCTCGCGCTGCTGTTCGCTACCCAGGTAGCGATCGTCGGCGCGTTCTTGCTGTCGATCCGGCTCGATCTCGATGGCGCGCAACGCGATTTGCTCGATCATCTTCTGACCCAGCGCGCCGGGCCGATGACGCTGCTGGCCTTGATGCTGCTGACGGCGCAAGGGATCACGCTCAAGTTCCTGATCGATCGCTATCTCGATCCGATGGCGCGGCTGGCCGAGGAAGCGATTCTTCTGACCAGTAATCCCGCGCATCGGATCGTGCCGGAAGGCGCGCGCCAGGTGCGCGAGCTGGCCGCCAAGCTCAACCGCGTGGCGGGCACGCTGCAGCAGTTGCATGACGAGGTGGAGGCCCGGATCGATACGGCGAATCGCGCGCTGGCCGAGGAAAAGAACCGTCTCGCCGCGCTGATGTCGGAGCTGACGCAGAGCGTCCTCGTCTGCAATATCGAAGGCACGATCCTGCTCTACAACACGCGCGCGCGGCAACTGCTCGAAGCGGGCCAGGGCCATGCCGGCGGCGCTGCGATCGGCCTCGGACGCTCGCTGTTCGGCGTGCTGGAACGTGATCTGATCGTTCATGCGCTTGAACAAATCCAGTATCGGCTTCAGCGCCGCAGCGAGACCACAGGCAATCCAGTTTCCGGATTCGTCACCACGCTGGCAAAAGGCCAGATGGTGCGCGCGCACATGGCGCCGGTACTTGACAGCGCCCGGGAGCTCAATGGTTTCGTGCTGACGCTGGAAGACATCAGCAGCAACGTCGAGGCGGATACCCATCGTGATCTGATGCAGCAGTTGCTGACGCAGGATGTACGTGCCGCGCTCGACCGCATCCGCGGGGAGACTGCGCGACTCGCGGCGGATAACGTCGAATCGAAACAGCAATGCATCGAACTCATCGACAATGAAACCCAGCGCCTGATGCAGCGGATCGACCTGATCGAGCTGCAGCAGATCGACCCGGGCAGCCGGTCGAATCTGGAAGAGATGCGCGGTCGCGATTTGCTGGCGCTGCTGCAACGGCGGATCGACACCGTCACCCTGCCCTCCGATGCACTCAACGCTCTGGATGGCTCGCTGTGGCTGAAACTCGACAGCTACGCGCTCACCGCAGCACTGGCGCATCTGGCGCACCGCCTGCTGCAGGAAGAGGAAGTGGTGGTGGTGGAACTCGGGCTGGCGCGCGCGGGCCGCGTGGCCTATCTCGAAATGCGCTGGAACGGCGATGCGCTGCCCGCCGATATCCTGCGGCGCTGGGAAACCGAGCCGCTGTATCTGGCAAGCGGCAAGCTGACCGTGACGCTCGACTCCATCGTGTCCGGGCCGGCGGGCGAAGCAAGCTATCTGTACGATCCGGCTCATTCCCTGTCCTGCTACCGCGTTCCGCTGCCGCTGGCCGAACCGCGCGCGCCGCTAGAGATCACGTTGAAGCAGCCGGGCAGGCCGGAGTTCTACGACTTCGACCTGTTTTATCAGGCAAGGCAGAACACCGCACTCGACGAGCGCCAATTGTCCCAACTCAGTTACACGGTCTTCGATACCGAAACCACCGGCCTGAACCCGGCCGGCGGCGACGAGATCATTTCGGTCGGCGCGCTGCGCATCGTCAACCGGCGCCTGCTGGTGCATGAAAGCTTTGACCAGCTGGTACATACCAAACTGCTGCTGAGCCCCGAATCTACCGCGATCCACGGTATCGACAACGCGATGCTCAAGGGCCGGCCCGGCATCGAAAAAGTACTGCCGCAGTTCCACCGCTTCGCGGAAGACACCGTGCTGGTTGCGCATAATGCCGCATTCGACATGAAGTTTCTGCAGATGAAGGAAACGCAAACCGGGATCCGCTTCAGGCAGCCTGTGCTCGACACGTTGCTGCTGTCGCAGGTGCTCCATCCGCATCAGAAAGATCATTCTCTGGAAGCGATCGCGCGGCGCTTCGGCGTCGATATCGTGGGCCGCCACACCGCGTTGGGCGACGCGCTGGTGACGGGAGAGGTCTTCCTGAAGATGATTCCGCTGCTGGCTGAAAAAGGCATCTTCACGCTGAAGCAGGCGCGCGAGGCGGAGCAGCAGACGGCATACGCCCGCGTTCGTTATTGATTGAGAAGGGACCATATGTCCGACCACATCGAACCGACGTCCGATCCGATCTTCGATCCTGAGTCCGCCGCGGGACGCACATTCGAGCAGGCCCTTGAGCAGGCCTGCTCAAGCATCGCAGCAGCAAGCGATCTGCGCGCCTTGCAACGCGTCGCCGGCGAGATACAGGCGCTGGTGCATCGGCTGGTTGAGCAGGCGCAGGACGCCGAATCGATGATGACGCTGATCTCGGCATTGAATGATGTGCTGACGCGGCGCGTGATCGAAGTCATCGGCAACGACACGGTGCCAGACGGCGTGCGCTGGTGCTGGATCTCGCTCGGCAGCGAGGGTCGGCAGGAACAGACGCTGTCAAGCGATCAGGACAACGGCATCATCTTCGACGGTGATCAATCGCCCGATGCGCTGCGCGCCTTTTTCCTGCCGCTGGCGCAGCGCATCAATGCCGCGCTCGACGCCTGCGGCTTTCCGCTCTGCACCGGGCAGGTCATGGCAAGCAATCCGCAATGGTGCCTCAGCCTGCATGAATGGAAGGAGCGCTTCAGCAGCTGGATCGCCGAGGGCGACCCGCAGGCGCTACTCAATGCCAGCATTTTCTTCGACCTGCGTCCGCTGCACGGTGCACGCGAGCTTGCCGACGATCTGACCGACTGGCTGGCGAAGGAAGCCTCATCCAACAGCCGCTTCCTGTTTCAGATGGCGGCCAACGCACTGCAGCGTGAAGTACCGCTCAGCCTGTTCCGCAGGATCGCCGTCGAAAAGGAAGGAAAGTATCCGGGCACCATCGATCTCAAGGTCAATGCAGCCACCCTTTTCATCGACGCAGCCCGCATCTACGGACTGGCCTGCGGCAAGCACGCCAGCAATACTATCGAGCGCTTCCGGCTGGCGACCGACGCGCACCGGTTGCATCCGGCAGATGTCGAAAAGTGGATCGAGGCCTTCTATTTCATCCAGTCGCTGCGCCTGAAAAAGCAGCAACAGAGTCATAACCGCGGCGAAGAAATGCATAACCATGTCGTGCCGGGGCAACTCGACTCGGCCGATCGGGCGAAACTGATCGACGCACT
>JAEZVM010000138.1 GCA_023420795.1 Pseudomonadota bacterium | reverse complement strand
CGACGGCAGCAGCGGCTCAGCTTTTACCTCGCCGGGCGCGACCAGCTGCTCGATATCGAAGAGGTGAACGTCCTTGCTGCCGGCTTCCGCATAGGCGACGACGGTATGGGTGGTGCCGAGGTCGATGCCGACCGCAAACCGTTTCATCGCGTCAGAACGCGCTGTGGCCGCGCACGTCGAACTCCACCTTCCAGCGCTCGGTACCGGTCAGCGGCGCAGCCGACAGCTCCAGCGTGCCGGCTTCGGTGACTTTCGCATGCAGCCTTACCTGCACGACCTCGCCCGGCTGCCGGCCCTCTGTGGGCAGCGTGCCCTGTATCTCATCCAGCTCCTGCAGTTCGTCGGGCTGCCAGTGTTCGAGCATGGTGCCGATCTGGTCCTGCCGGCGGGTGGACGAGCCGAAGAAGCGGAAATGCACCGGCTCGCCGACCACGAGGCCGAATTGCTGAGTCTGCAATTCCGCCTCGGTGCCTTCCTCCATGCCGAAGGGCGCGACGCACAATGCCTGGACAGGCGGTTCCATACCCGGAATCGCCGGCATCGACGACTCGACGCCGACATAGAAGGCGCGCGCAGTGCCGCCGCGTATGCGCACGCCGCGCCCACGCCGCACATAACCGTAATAGGCGGCTCCGCGCGCAACCGCCAGATCGAGGTCGGCGCCAGTCAGCAGGCGCGCCGGCGGCGCGTTCTCGGCAGCAAGCCAGCCGTTAAGGGTGGCAAGCGTGCGCTCGGCGAGGATGCCGGACTTGAACACGCCCCCGTTGAACAGCACGGCGGTCGGATGCAGGAAGCTCGCGCCCGGTGCGACTTGTCCGGCAAAGCCTTCCAGTTCCGCGAGAGCGCCAACCTGACGACCGAGAAAGGCAGCGAGGTGGCGCGTGACTGCCGCATCCTGCGCATAAGGTAGGCCGAGTTGCGTGAGGGCAGCGCGGGTACGAACGGCGGGTCGCGCCGACGCTTCCACCTGCGGAAAGAAGCCGTCGAGGATGACTGCGGTGACTTCATCGCGTGTCAGTTCGGTGCGAATCGAGCCGCCGATCAGCTTTGAGCCGCGGCTGGGAACGACTATGGGCATGCTCTGCACATCGGAGGCCGACAGCAGGCTTTCCTTCGCGCTGCGGCAGGCGTAGGTCAGCGCGCGCATCTGCCATGCATCGAGCTGCGTGCCGTCGGTTGCCAGCTTTCTGGCGACCACATGCGCCAGTGTCAGGTCCATGTTGTCGCCGCCGAGCAGGATATGGTCGCCGACGGCGACGCGGTGCAGCTCCAGATTGCCTTCGCGCTCGAGCACGGCGATCAGCGAAAAGTCACTCGTGCCGCCGCCGACATCGACGACGAGAATGATGTCGCCCGGCTGCACTTCCTTGCGCCAGCGCCCCTGGCTTGCCTGTATCCAGTTGTACAGCGCCGATTGCGGCTCTTCCAGCAGGGTCAGCGATTCGTAGCCCGCTGCGCGGGCCGCTTCCGCCGTCAGCTCGCGCGCCGCCGGGTCGAAGGAGGCGGGGATGGTGACGGTGATGTCCTGCCGGTTGAACGGCGCGTCGGGATGCGCATGGTCCCATGCCTCGCGCAGGTGCGTGAGATAGCGCACCGATGCTTCCAGCGGCGAGATGCGCGCAATTTCCGGCGGTGCGTCGCCCGGCAGGATCGCGCCGCGGCGATCGACGCCCGGATGGCATAGCCAGCTCTTGGCGCTGGACACCAGGCGTATCGGCGTGGTTGCGCCCCGGCTGCGCGCCAGTTCGCCGACCAGGTAATCGCGGTCGCCGGTCCACGGCAGGCTGAGTTCTCCGGCAGCAAATTCGTCCTGATGCGGCAGGTAAAGAAAGGAGGGCAGCAGCGGCGGGGATTCCACCGCGCCGGGTGAGGTCAGCTGCGGCACCGGCAGCACGCCGTGGATGGTCTTCTCGTTGTCGCTGGCGCCGATGTCAGTGTAGGCCAGCGCGCTGTGCGTCGTGCCGAGATCGATGCCGATGGAAAAGCGCGCTTCATTCATAGCTCGACCTCTGCCGGCGCAATCACCTTCGCATCATGACCTTCCGCCAGTTTAGGCAGGCGGATCTCGGCCGCGCGCCAGCCGCGATGCGCGACGCGGCCAAGGAAGGGCGGCTTGCCGACGACATTGCCGGTGAGACGGATTGCCGACGCATCGAAGCCTTCGATTAAGGTCACGCGGCTGCCTTCGTTCTCTGTGCGGATCGGTTCGATCGTAAAGTGCTCCTTCAGCACCTTGCGGCAGCCTTCATGCACGACCCGCGCAGCGGCGCCGATCTGCGCATCGGTATATCCGCTCAGGTCTTCCATCGTGAAATCGATCAGCCGTGCATCGCCTTGCAACAGGCCCAGCAACTGCAGCGCCGCATCGGGTGTGGCTTCCTTCAATGGTGGCGGAGCGGGCTTCGGCGGCTCTTCCGGCGGTTTTTCCTCCGCAGGCGGCTGTTCTGCACCGACGCGCAGATTGTCGATGCGCGATGCGTAATCCGCATCGGAAAAGGTGCGGAAGAAAGTACCGAACGCGAGGCCGACCCTGCGAAAGAAGGACGGCTTTGTATTGTTCTCCGGATTGGATGTCGGCTCGGCCATGTTTGCTCCTTTATTTATGTTTGCCTGAATGCGGCGGACACGATGCATTGCTTCGGGGAAGGAAATGCAGTCCGCACGAACGGGCTGCGGCTGACCGCAAGCCAGGTTCATTTCAGATTCGCCAATAAAACGGATGGTTCACCCGCAGATGCGGGAAAGCGCCCGAAGGCGTCAGATGGAGGCAGTTATGGTGACGGCGGGAAGCGAGGCAATGCTGATAAAAATCAATTCGATCTCTGCTTCGAGCTAGAACTGAAGGTGAAACCGGACCGTAGCTGACGCTCTTACCCGCGCGGCGGCCGATCGCGCATGTCGACGGCGCCGAACTGCTTCGTGATGTCGGCTGCACGGCTTAATTGCTCGTCGCTGTCGGCATCGACGCTCAGCAGGTAGCCGGCGCGCCACGCGACCTTCTGCCGGCCCAGTCCCTCGTTAATGTCGTCGCGGTCCAGCAGCGAGTCGAACACGCTTCTGTCGTTGGCTTGTGCCGCGTCCTTGTATTCGAGGACGAAGTTGCCTTCCGAGGGACCGGCTTCATCATCGGCCACGGTGAGATGTACATGATCGGATGAAAATCCGGACGCAAGAAGCGCGTTGCGCGCAGCTTCCGCATTGGCAAGCCTGTCATAGACTCTTACCAGTGTATTGCTCATGGCCATTTCTCCGGCAAAGTGAAACTCCAGTGTTCCATGTGCCAATCTGACCGCACCGGCGTTGATAAGTGCGCATGAAGTGCGGGTTTTCAGCTTGTGTGAAACGGCTTTGCCGGCGATCTGGCGTCGCCTCTCAATACACGCTCGTATTCGGAGATGACCTGCGCTCCCAGCAAAAGCAGGGCTGCGGCGATTTCGAGCGTCAGCAG
>JAEZVM010000070.1 GCA_023420795.1 Pseudomonadota bacterium | reverse complement strand
CGAGTGCCCGAGTCGGCGCAAGACCCACGCGATCGGCGCGCCGTCGGGTGTGGCCAGGTCGGCGTTGTTTACCGCGATTTTGAATTCGACATCGCGCGTGGTTGTGACCACCGAATGCACGTTGCAGATGCAGACATAACGTGATTCATGCGCCGCTCCCCATCGGGTGATCTGCCCGATCGCCTCGTCCCACGACAGGGCATCGATGAAGGCCTCCAGAACGGCGTGCCCGTTACGCTGCATGCGTACCTCCTTGTACGGTTGAGATGGCATCCTCGTAGATATCCATCAGCATTTCGTAATTGCGCTCAGGGGTGTATCGCGCCTCGTATTCGGTGCGGGCAGCGCGGCCCATGCGTTCCATCTGTGCCGGATGCGCCGTGGCCCATGCGATCTTCGCGGCCAGATCGGCTGCATCACCTGGATTGAAAAGCAGGCCGGTCATACCGTCCTGCACGATATCGGTCAGTGCACCAAGCCGGCTCGCGATCACGGGGAGGCCACACGAGAAGGCCTCGATGATGACGCGCGGCGAATTCTCGTAGCAAACGCTCGGCAAAACCAGGAATCGCGCGCGACGCATGCGCTGCATGATGTCTTCCAGCGGCAGAAAGCCGAGATAGCCGTTCCCGAATGTCTGCTTCGCCAGTGCTTCAAGCGGCCCTTCGCCGATGACATCGACTGCAGTATTTGCGACCAGCCCCGCTGCTTGAGCCAGGACGTCGAGGCCTTTTTCCGAAGACAGCCGGCCGACATACAGGCCGCCGCACCTGCCGTCCCAGGCGGGAACCGCATTACATGGCACGAAATTCGGCTTGATCCTGAAGCGTCCGGCGGGAAGGCCGCCTTCCACATATTTGTCGCGCGCGAAGCGGTTAAGCGCGATATAGCGGGTAACCCGCTCGCGATAGGTGCCGAGTACGCGGTGCGTCGCCAGCATTCCTGTGATGACGGCCGACTGCGTCACAGACGCGCGATAGCATTTGCGCGTCACCGCGCGCCACGGCAGTTTGCCGATGCAGTCTTCGCATATCTTTCCGTCGCGAAGAAAAATCGCCTGCGGGCATAGTAGTCGGAAATTGTGCAGGGTCTGGACCACCGGCACGCTGCTTCTCGCTGCGGCCCAGTAGAGGGAAGGGGAGATCAGAGGGAAGGTGTTATGCACATGGATCAGATTCGGCCGGAAGCTTCGGCACAGGCGAGCGATGTCGCCGGCACAGCGCTGCGACCATACGGTGGCTACAGCCGCCGTCACACGTGGCATGTCGTTCAGGGCATCGTTGTGCTGCCGGTACATTTCGACATCATGTCCGTGCGAGCGCAGCAGTGCGGCTTCCGCATCGACCACGACATCTTCTCCGCCACGCAGCTGATAGGCGTTGTGTGCAATGAGTATCTTCATGGCTCGATCAATGCGATGCATGGGCGGCGGGGTGATGGCCTGTTGGGAGAACCGGAAGCCAGGCCTCGTTCAGTTGCTTCGGGCGGCGTGTGCAATTCGCGTGCCGGATAGGGAAATTGTGGGGGCAACAGCTTTCTGTAATCCGAGTTAAATCAAGAGACGCCTCCCTTATCAAAGGCTCTTTGTAACAAAAATTATTTGAATGATTTCGGCGGCAACGGCGTCCGCCTGATTTACGGCCGGCTGCGTTCCTCGTAGCGGACCTGCAAGCTTTCGAGCGCGGTGCTTCGCTCGTTTCTTTCGGCCGAGCTTGCATGGCTGTCGCTCATGTATGTGCGACGCCATGCAAGCATGCCGTCGAGACGTCCGGCGGCGGTCGCATAGCCGAGCACAAGCCCCGTACCGAACGATCCCTTCAGCAAAGGGCGCAGCAGCGGCGCAAGCAGGCCGCGCACGATGACCCAAGCCGGCAGCTTGTGTTTCGCATACAGCGCACCGGTGCCTCGAGCGCGCTGCCAGATCGCCATTCGCTCCTGCCGGCTTGCATCCGGCTTGCCGCTGGCAACCGCATGATGCACTTCGCCGCGCGGCTCGTAGGCCAGATGCGCGCCCGCGTGCAAGGCGCGCAATGCGAGATCGGTTTCCTCGCCGGCGCCGAACCACTGGCCGACGCCGAGCCGGCTGTCGAAGCCGCCGATTTCCTTGAACAGCGCGCGATGGCAGAACAGGGTGATGGAGCTGACAGCGATGTCGCGAAAAGCGCGCGCTCGTTCCCACGACAGGATGCATGGCGACATCGGCTGCTCATTCTGTTCGACCCAGCGCGTGATGATGCCGGTCGGCTTGTCCGGGCAGGAGAAGCGCGCAGCAAGCGTCTCGAGGAGGCGCGGATCGTACCAGCAGTCGTCGTCGGGGAAACCGAGCCACTTTCCCCGGGCCGCGTCGATGCCGGCATTGCGTGCCGCTGCCAGGTTTGCCGGATGATGCTTCATATGCCGGATCGCGATGCCGAGGTATCTGGCTCGCTCCAGATGCGGCAGCAGCCGGTCGTCAGTGTTCTGATCGACCACGATCACCTCAAAATTGCTGAATGTCTGCGTCGCCAGCGAATCGAACAACCGGCCGAGTTCGTCGGTACGGCCGACCGTAGCCAGGACCAGCGATATATCCGGTTTTCTCATGCATTCCCCTTTGCTTGTTCCTTCATGTGCTCCATGTGCCTCATGCGTCGTCGCCGCACGAAATAGCGCGCGTAATGGGCAAGGCGTTCCAGCGGATTGCTGCCCGCATAGGCGAGCCGCACGCGAAAGTCCTCCGCCATCGCCGCCAGCCGGGTGCGGGACGAACTCGACAGGCTGCCTTCATGTTCGCGAAACGCCGTCAGCGCTTCATCGAGTTGTACCGGTTTGCTCAGCCGCGCAAGCCGCAGCCAGAGGTCGTAATCCATCGCGTACTTGAGCCCGGTATCGAAGCCGCCGGCGCGCAGCATCAGCTCGCGGCGCACGAAGGTCGCAGGATGCGGGATGAAGTTGCCTCGCAACAGATTGGCATAGCTAAAGCGTGGTGCGATGTAGTTGTCGGCTTCCAGCCTGCCGTCGATCAGGGTCATGGTGCGTCCGAACAGCCAGTCGCGGCCGCTCTCTTCCAGCCGCCTTGCGACCAGAGAGAGAACGTCGGGCCGCAGGTAATGGTCGTCCGAATGCAGGTAGGCGATGATGTCGCCGGTCGCGGCGCGCAAGCCTTCGTTCATCGCACGGCTGACGCCGCCGCGCACGTTTTCCAGCAGACGGAAAGGGCGCTGCAACGCATGGATCTGTTCCAGCGTTCCGTCGGTCGAGCCGCCATCGACGAAAAGGTATTCGATGTGCGGAT
This sequence comes from Pseudomonadota bacterium, assembly GCA_023420795.1. Taxonomy (GTDB): domain Bacteria; phylum Pseudomonadota; class Gammaproteobacteria; order Burkholderiales; family Burkholderiaceae_D; genus Noviherbaspirillum. The sequence goes on along the minus strand of JAEZVM010000070.1, from coordinate 7,477 downwards.
GATCCTGGGCCAGCACCGACGCAATGGATTCGCCGAGATATGCAGCGCTGTTCCAGGTGCAGGTGATGACGGAAAAGGTGAGGGTCATGTCCATATTCTTTCGTTCAATGGGACGGCACAGGTGGCAGTCGGTAAATTTCCAACAGTTGCCTCACCGCGCTGTCGGCGCTGCCCAAACCTTCAGTGGCCCGGCCATAGCGGGTGGCCGGGTCGAATGTAACAAGATCGGCCACCAGCGATTGCATATCGTGGTGCAGTCGCAACTGGCCGGGGGAAGCCGAGTAGATCGATAGTTCCGGCGTGCCGCCGCAGTGCAGCGCAAAGGTCGGCTTGCCGAGAAAGAGGCCTTCCAGCACCGTGGTGGCGCAGGGCTCTTCCCATACCGAAGGAACCACTACCGCCGTGCTGGTCGCGGCGAGCGTCAAGGTCTTGTCGGGCGAGCACCAGCCGAGGAACTGGATCTGGTCTCTGCCGAACTCCGCTCGCAGTTCCGCTTCTTCCGAGCCATCGCCGGCAATCGTGACGTGCATGTTGGCGGGCAGGCGCGGCGCCAGTTCGGCGAGGAACCGGCGCACACCTTTTGCGGGATAAAGCTTGGCTGCGATAAATACCTGGAAACCGGCGGATGGAGGCAGCAGTTCGGCGGCTTCGCGGATGCGCTCCAGTTCGGTGCGGTTCACGAAGTTATGCACTGTCGTGCCCCACGGGCCGGGCCCGAGCGTCCTGGAAACGTTTCGCAACAGCATGTCTGATACGAACACGGTTTTATGCAGACGGAAGCTTTCGGCCACCTCTCTGCGAAAGCGGACGACCGCAGAACGGGAGATCGCGCGTTGCAGCGCATTCGGCCGCTCGCGTATGCAACTCGCGCAATCGCTCGGATCGCGAGAGTCGCAGATTTCGCCATTGCGAAAGCGCGTATGCCGGAAGCAATCGCTGCCCTGGTCGTGCCGCGTCTGAACGAAGTTGACGTCCGCCGGCAGGAAGCGTGCGACGTTCGGGATATGACCGTGGTAGTGAATCACGTCGTAGTCCGGTGCGTGCTTCAGGATGATCTTTGCAAAGTGCTTCGCGATCGAAGTGCGTTTCGGCGGCATGAACATGCCGAAGCTGATTTCCTTCCAGCCCGCGTGGTGGCCGTCGAGTTCGCCGAAGAAGCGGCCTCCGAACCTGCCTTCTGCGCCACAGACCTCGATCGGATGCTGGCTGCCACCGAGCAGATCCACCTCATGTCCGGCCCGCACCAGTGCGCGCGCAAGCGTCAGCGCGTGCTTGGCAAGGCCGCCCATGTTCGGATACGGAATGTCTTCGCTGACGATAAGAATGCGCATCTGTGACCTCATGAGCGAAAACGCCTGGCATAGGCCAGCATGGCGGCGCGCTCATCGACGCCGACGATGAAATACACTCCTGCCGCAGCCAGCGTCAGCAGCGCCGCCGACACGACAGCGACAGTGCCGAGCAGGCCATCCACCACGAACCACTTGAACGGAATCAGCACGCCGATGACGAGCATGCCAACCGCAATGCTTCGCCCGAAACCGTCGCGCAGAGATTCGGCGAGGGAAACCGGCACGGTGCGTCCATGCACGAATGCAAGGAATGCGATGCCGAGGACAAGCGAGGACAGCAGATGCCCACTGGCGGCGCCAGTGATGCCCGCAAGTGTCGTGCCAAGATAAACCATGGCAACCCCGCAGATGCCGTTCGCCAGCGCAAAGCGGCCGGTGATGCGCGGATGCCCGAGCGCATCGTTGACCAGCGAAGGAATGTTGGTAAGCGAATCGGCCAACAGCGCAAGCGTCATCAGAACCAGCACCGGGTAGCCCTGTTGCACGAACTCCTCGCCGACCCAGTGGCGAAGGAATTCCTCGCCCGCCAGCACGATGATGCCCAGCGCCGTCAAGTTGATGTAGGTAACGTAGCGCATGACCGCGAGATAGACTGGGCGCAGTTCATGGATGCGACCGGCACCGGCCAGCGCCGAAGCGCGCGGATAGATCACGCTGGACAGCCTGTATGTCAGCCCGAGGATGCGGCCTGCCAGCGTCACCGGCACGGTATAGAAGGTCAGCGCGACCGGGCCGGCAACTGCACCGACGATCAGCTTGTCCGCGTGCTGATGCAGGGTGGAAGCGATTTTGCTGAGATAGGCGTAGGCGCTGAAGGAGGTGAGCGCAGCGCGCACCTCGCGCCGCGGCCAGCGCGGCCCCATGTCGAGCGCGAAGCCGCGTATCAGCCAGGCGAGATACAGCACATTGAGCGCGGAAACCGCTACCCGCGCCACGATTACTCCCACGATGCCGGTTCCGGCGAGGGCAGCAGCAACAGAGACAAGATTGACGAGAATGCCGAACAAAGCCTCGCTCTGCGCCGACCTGTCGTATCGCTGCAGGGCCTGCGGCACCACCAGCAGGTAGTTCTGCGCCTGCGACAGCGCGAAACCTGCGGCGGCGATCTGGAATGAAAGCACCGTCGCATCGCGCATCGCATCGGATACTTCGAAGAAGCGTGCGACCAGCAGCTCTGCGCTGAGGAAGATGCCGACGGCGCCAAGCAAGCCGAGGGCGCCGTAGAACAGCGTGCCGAACCAGAAGGTCTCGGCGAATCGCTCGCGGTCGTTTGCCGCGTGATGTTCGGCCAGATACTTGATCGCGCCAGCGCTCAGATTGATGTCAAGGACACCGAAATAGCCGATCACCGAACCGACCAGCGTGACGATACCGAAGCCTTCGACGCCGAGCGCACCGATAAGAAGCGGCACGGTCGCCAGCGCGACGACCATGGGCACCGCGGAACCGCTGAGGTTCCAGAGCGAGTTACGCAACAGCATATTGTTGACGCGCCACGTACTGGCGAACCTGATAGCGATGCATTCCGACGGCGACAAAGGGCAATGCCAGAGTCAGGCCAAGCAGCAGCATGGTGCGGAACTCGATGATGGGTGTGCCGATCAGCAGCGTCGGAATCCAGAACAGGAATCCGCCAAAACCTGTATCGGCAATCATGCGCGCGCTGCCCGAAAGGTATTTGCGATTCCGGAAGTAGAACGACACGTAGGCAATCAGGATGCAGGAGAACAGCAGCAGGCCGACCAGCCCTGCCTTCAGTACGATATGACCGAAGCCACTGTGGACGAAGCTGAAGTCGTCGCCGTGATACGACAGGCGCTCGCGGTCGCCGATGAACGTGCCCCATGCGCCGCGCCCGAACAGCCAGTGTCCCTCCATGCTTTGCGCCGCCGCATACAGTTCATAGAAACGACTGTCCTTGATGCCTCTTTCTGGCGCGATGTCATAGATCAGCGATGACAGCACGCCGCCCGTCGAACTGAATTGCAGGCGCTGTTCGAAAAATACGGCAGCCACGACCGACAGCAGCGAGCCGGCCACCAGCGCAAACAGGAATCTCCTGCGGCCGGGAAGATTGATGAACAGGAAAGCGAACATCAATCCGAGGCCGATCAGCGAAGAGCGACGGAACGACAGCGCAACGGCAGCGACTTCGAGCACGAGAACGGATATCAGGAAAATCCGCTTCAGGACGGACAGCTTTACGCCGGGCGCAGTAAGCAGCCAGGCGGCGCAGAAGGCGGCCAGGCTGGCGACGAAGTTGTCGCTGATGTCGAAGAAAAAAATCTTGATGTCGAGGCCTTCGAAATTGCGGTACGGGTTCGCGGTGTCGCCATCGAACACGAAAAACCGGACTGCCCCGAAAGCCGCGCGCAGGACAGCGAGCGCGATGATCGCGTACATAAGCTCTCTCGTATCTCTTTCGCTGTCGAACGCCATGATCACCAGGTACATGAACACCAGCATGTTCAGGACATTGATGACGCCGTTGTAGCCGAGGATGATATTGAGATCGATCCCCACCATCAGCCCAGTCACGACATGCCCGAACAGCAGGAAAACGAATGCGAGGAAGTATTTCGATACTGGCGGTGCCAGCTGCGGCCCCTGTGGGGTGGCAAGTCTCTTTACCAGGGCCGCCACGCCTGAGACCAGCAGGATCAGATTCAGCAGGGAAAAGTAGAACATGCCGGCGCCGCGGGAATAGATGTTTGCCTGCGTCTTCAGCTCACCCCAGGTTGAATCGGAAAACAGGAACAGTATGCCGATGAAACCCAGCACGATCAGTTTCGGCGCCTTGATGAATATGCCGAAAATGATCGGGATGATGAACAGGGACACGACAAGGTTGGTATAAACCTCGGCGGATGTCAGGGATGGTGTCATGGCTGCACTCGCTAAGAAGAACTGATGTCCTGCGTGACTTCGTGCTAACAGCTGATCCTTGAAAATGTTCTGGCGTGTTCCTCGATGGTGATGCTCGAAAGCTGCGTGATGCGGAAAGAAGGAAGGCGGCGGATGGAAACAGTACTTGCTGCGGAATGGCTCAGGCGGGATTGCTGTGCGTTCCTGTCGGAGCGGCAAAAAACAGGGAGCGGTTTCGAAGCACGTTCATCGCCGGCGAACAGCGAAGCCGGATTCCGTTTGACGCAAGGTACGAATGAAAGCTCAGCACTGATGCGTCGCTGCGAAATGCTCGTAGGTTCTCCTGATGCCTTCTGCCAACTGCACACCTGATTTCCAGCCAAGACTGGCCAGCTTCGATGTGTCCAGCAATTTGCGCGGCGTACCATCCGGTTTGCCTGTATCGAATACGATCTGTCCCTGATAGCCGACCACCTTCCTGATTGTTTCGGCAAGCTCTTTTATTGTGATCTCGTCGCCGGTACCTACATTGATATGTGACAACGCAGGCGTTGTGTGTTTTTCATAGGACGTGCGCTCCAGTTCCATCACATGCAGGCAGGCATCCGCCATGTCATCAACGAACAGGAATTCGCGCCGCGGCGTGCCGGTGCCCCAGATCACGACCTCGTCGGCATTGTTGATCTTCGCTTCATGAAAACGGCGTATCAGCGCGGGAATCACGTGGCTGTTTTCCGGATGATAGTTGTCGCCGGGACCGTAGAGATTGGTCGGCATGACGCTGCGGAAATCCGTGCCGTATTGGTGGTTATAGCTTTCGCACATCTTGATGCCGGCAATCTTCGCGATGGCATAGGCTTCATTGGTCGGTTCGAGCGGGCCGCTCATCAGGTATTCTTCCCGGATCGGTTGCTCGGCCAGGCGCGGATAAATACAGGAGGAGCCGAGGAACAGAAGTCTGCTGACACCGCTGCGCCAGGCCTCATGAATGACATTGGCCTGGATCATCAGATTGTCGTAAATGAAGTCGGCGGGATAGGTATTGTTGGCGTGAATGCCGCCGACGTGTGCGGCCGCCAGATAAACCTCGTCGATCTTTTCCGATTCAAAGAACGCGCGCACCTGCGCTTGGTCTGTCAGGTCGAGTTCCGCATGAGTGCGCGTAGCGATGTTGTCGCAATCACGCCGGCACAGGGCGCGCACGATCGCCGATCCGACCAGGCCTCGGTGGCCGGCGACGTAAATTCGTTTTGCCAGTTTGCTGTCCATTCCTGTCTCCGCGGCTATTCAGTGCCTTTCGTCCGGGCTGCGACAGCCATTTCATCCCGCACCTGCGCAGCCTCTCCGGTCAGCCGAGAATACAACAGATGCAGAAAGAGCAGCAGCGTCACGCATGACAGCGCTGCGATCATGTCGAACTTCCAGTCCATCCAGTTGGCATCCCGGTATGGCATCAGCATCTGTATCGCTTCGTCCATGGCGCCGAGTGTGCCGGCAGCGACCAGGGTGCGCAATGCCCGTGTCGTTGGTCGCCCCGTGAAGCCGAGGTACAGCAGGCTGCTTAGCACGGCGTAGGCGAGAAAGTGCAGCAGCTTGTCATACACCGCATTCGACAATGCGCTCGCCTTCCCCGGCACGGCGCCGAAGACGACCATCAATACAAAAAGAATGATCGCGGCTGAAAGACAGTGTCTTGATGTGATAAGAGGCTGCTCAGTTTTTGTATCGTGTCTCGATATTTGTGGAGGCATGTAGGTTTTGTTTTTTACTGTTTGAATAATGCAGATATGTGAGCGGCGATCCGACGCCGAATCAATAGGCGTTTTTCCCCGTCCATCCCTTGAAGGCCGTCCAGATAATGATCCTCAGGTCCATCCCGAGCGACCAGTTCTGGATGTAGTGAAGATCGAACTGCACGCGCGTGGCCATCTTGTCCACCGTGTCCGTCTCGCCGCGATGGCCATGTATCTGCGCCCAGCCGGTGATCCCCGGCTTGACGCGATGCCTCAGCATGTACATCTCAAGCAGATCCTTGTACATCTCGTTGTGCTGCAATGCATGCGGACGCGGCCCCACCACCGACATGTCCCCGAGCAGGACATTGATGAATTGCGGCAGTTCGTCGAGACTGGTACGTCGCAGGAAACCGCCAATCGGTGTGATGCGCGGATCGTTCTTCGTGGCCTGAGTGACGCAGCCGTGTTCCTGGTGAACCTTCATCGTGCGGAATTTGTACACATTAAATTTCTTTCCGTTCAGTCCTAGCCTCGGCTGCTTGAAGAAGACTGGTCCGGGCGAAGTGGTCTTGATACAGACTGCGACCACGATAAAAAGCGGCAACAGCAGGATCAGCGCGACGATGGCAAACACCCGGTCAAAAACATCCTTGATGATGCCGTTCAGTCCACTTGATATGGGCTGGTTCAGGTCAACCGCAGGAAAGCCGAGAAAGTTTTCTATCTTGTTGCTCAGCATTTGAAGGCCCAGAATGTCCGGCACCCAGCGTACATCGACAAGCGTATTTCGCAGCAGATACTGAAGCTGCTGCAGCTTCGGCGACGCTACCAGCGGCAAAGTAATCCAGATTTCATGGATATGATTTTCGATGACAAAATCATGGATCTCCTGCAAGGAATGAATGCGGGTAATCGACGGATCGAGGATCTTGTTCATGTCCTCCGAAGCAGCATGCACGGCCTTTACGTCATAGCCGGTCCAATCTTGTTGCAGAGCCCGCCGGTGCATTTCCTGGCCGGTAGTGCCGTATCCGACAATAACCACGCGCTTGTTGTTCATTCCCTTGCTGCGCAGGTAATGCAGAATGAAATAGATGACTACCCGAAGAAACACGAGAAGGGCGAAGCCGCTTGCGTACCAGTAAAACATCCATAGGCGGGATACATTGCCGACATGGTGAATCAGAAAGCTGAAGAACAGCCCGATCAGCAGTACCAGGGCCCAGGAGGCGGCAATGCGCAGCAACATTTCATGCATCGGGCGCCCGCGCCACGATCCGTACAATTCCAGCTTGGGGAAAAGAAGGAATGCCAGCGCGCTGCAGAAATGCAGAAGCACCGTGTGGATCGGAGAGGTTTCGTTCAACGGAACATGAAAGTGAATGAGACTGGCGAGCGCGCCGGCCGCTTCGAGTGCAAGCACATCGGCGAGCCGCATTGAGAATTCCAACCGGGAAGAGTTTGTGATGATCAAGTCTCGCATGGCGTTTCTAGCGTTCTTGTCGATTGCAGAAATCCTCTGCC
>JAEZVM010000053.1 GCA_023420795.1 Pseudomonadota bacterium | reverse complement strand
GCATCTGAACCATCTGCTCGGCACGAATTTCGATGCGCACGACTGGCAGCATCGCTGCCATTTCAATCCAGAAGAAAGCCGAATCGAGATGCATCTGGATGCGCGGCGCGATGTCACTGTTGCGTGGGAGGAGGGCGAGCGGCACTTCCGGCAAGGTGAGGGCATCCATACCGAAAACAGCTACAAATACACGCGGGAGAGGTTCCTGCAATTGCTTGAGCGTGCCGGCTTTGGCTGGGCGCGAACATGGACCGACCAGCGCAACTGGTTCATGGTGTGCCATGCGCGCGTCAGGTGAGGAGAAAACGGTGACTGCCAGTCTGTTCGCTACCTACAGGAGTGTGCGCCGGCATACGCTGGAACTGGTACGTCCATTGTCACAAGAAGACTGCTGCGTGCAGTCGATGCCGGATGCCAGCCCGGCGAAATGGCATCTCGCGCATACCACCTGGTTTTTCGAAACCTTCATCCTCGAACGCTTCGAACCGGATTTCCGACCGTATCATCCGGCGTTCCGCGTGCTGTTCAATTCCTATTACAACGGCATCGGCGACAAACATCCGCGTCCGCAGCGCGGATTGCTTACGCGTCCGGCGTTTGAAGAGGTGCTCGCCTACCGGCGCAATGTGGATGAGCGCATGGAAATGCTGCTGTCGCATGAGCCCGATGAGCTGGCCGGCCTGCTGGAAATCGGCCTGCAGCATGAACAGCAGCATCAGGAACTGATCCTTACCGACATCAAGCATCTGCTGTCGATGAATCCGCTCAAGCCCGCCTACGCGGCCGCGCAGCATCCGGACAGCGGTGATGCCGCATCGCTCGCATGGAAGAATTACGACGCCGGTCTGGTCGAGATCGGCCATGACGGCAACGGCTTCTGCTTCGACAATGAATTGCCGCGGCACCGCCAGTATGTGGAAGCGTTCGCGCTGGCATCCCGACTGGTCACCAACGGCGAGTATCTGGCCTTCATCGACGACTGCGGCTATGCCGATGCCGCGTTATGGCTGTCCGAAGGCTGGGACTGGATTCAGGCCAACAGGATCGCGCAACCGCTGTACTGGCAGCATGACGAAGCCGGCTGGCAGGAATTTACTTTGTACGGCATGCAGCCGCTGGACCTGCAGCAGCCCGCGATACACCTGTCCTTCTTCGAGGCGGATGCCTATGCGCGCTGGTGCGGCGCACGCCTGTCGACCGAGGCGGAATGGGAGTATGCCGCAGCCGGCACGTCCGATTTCGGTAAGCCTGGGCTGCATCCTGCTGTCTGCGCAGGACCGGCTGACCGCATCGCACAATTGTTCGGCGCGGCATGGCAATGGACCCTGAGCAGTTATGCGCCTTATCCCGGCTATCGTTCAGCGCCGGGAGCGCTCGGCGAATACAACGGCAAATTCATGTCGAACCAGTACGTACTGCGTGGCTCATCCTGCGCGACCCCTTTGGGACATGCACGCGCCAGCTATCGCAATTTCTTCCCGTCTGCCGCGCGCTGGCAGTTTTCCGGCATTCGTCTGGCGAAATCCTTGTAATTCAGGCAGATTGGTTTTTTCCGCAGCGGGCTTGATAATCATCCTCTTCCGACCGTTGCCCGATCTTTACGATGAATTTTTCCTTTCGCTCCGCCGTGTCGAATGAATTAGCCGGCGCATTGCAGGATGCCCGGAATTACACGCTGACATTGTTCGATTGCTTCGCTGCCGCAGGATTTGGCGATGCACGCAAGCAGTGGCCTCTTCCCCATATCAATCCGCCACTGTGGGAGCTCGGCCATATCGCCTGGTTCGCCGAGTGGTACATCCTGCGCGATGCGCAGTCGAGCGATCCGGTTTCAGCGCAACGCACGTCGATGCTGACCAAGGGCGACGACTGGTTCGACCCGAATACGGTGCCGCTTCGTGCGCGCTGGAAGCTGGAGTTGCCCAACGCCGGCGCGTTGAAGACCTATTGCCGCGAAGTGCTGGACCGCGTGCTCGACAAGCTGAGCCGGACGAAAAACGATGATGCGGCGCTGTATCCATACCGGCTGGCGCTGGCATACGAAGACATGCGCGGCGAGGCGCTGGTGCTTGCGCTGCAGACGCTCGATGTGAGCCTGCCGCCCCAGTTCGCCAATCAGGCGATGTCCGCATGGGCGCAGGGAGAAATCCGTTTCCCGGGCGGCACGATCCAGCTCGGCAGCAAGCCGGATGCCGGCTTTGTGTTCGATAACGAAAAATGGGCGCACGCCTGCCATGTGCCGCAGTTCACGATGGATTCGACGCTGGTGTCGAACGCACAGTACGCCGAGTTCATCGAGGATGGCGGTTATCAGAACGCGCAATTCTGGAGCGTCGCCGGCCGCAACTGGCTGATGGCGCGGGACAGGTCGGCGCCGCGCGACTGGCAGAGGGAAGGGAGTGATTGGCGCTGCCGCCGTTTCGGCAAGCAGGTTGCCTTGCCCTCCGGCGAGCCGGTGCGGCATCTGAGCCTGTATGAGGCGCAGGCCTACTGCATGTGGGCCGGCCGACGGCTGCCGACCGAAGCCGAGTGGGAGTATGCGGCCCTGGCCGGCCATCCGGCATTTCGCTGGGGCGATCTGTGGGAATGGACCTGTTCGTCGTTCGAGCCGTACCCGGGATTTTTGCCCGACGCCTACAGGGAATATTCGGCGCCGTGCTTTACGACGCATCAGACGGTGCGGGGCGCATCCTTCGCGACGCGGCTGCGAATGCGCTCCCCCAAATTCCGCAATTTCTGCCTGCCGGAACGCGAGGACATGTTCATCGGATTCCGTACCTGCGCGTTGTGACCGTGCAGGCATAAAAAAACGGCCGCCCGGAAATTCCGGAGCGGCCGTTTCATTTCAAGCCTGTCGATCAGCGATCACCGTAGGAACGGCGCCCGCCGCCGTTGTCACCGAAGTGCGAGCTCTTGCCGAACCCGCCGCTCTTGCGCGGGGCGCCCGGCTTGCTGAAGCTGCGCTGGCCCGGCTTGCCGCCGTTGCGGCCATCGCCCGGCTTCCAGCCACCCGGTTTGCGGGCGCTGCGCGGTGCGGGAGCCGACTTCTTCGGTTCGAAGCCTTCGATCACATCCACCGGAATCATTTGCTTGGTGAAGCGTTCGATACGCTTGATGTTGATGTTCTCGGAATGGTTCACCAGCGAAATCGCCAGGCCGTTGCGGCCGGCGCGACCGGTCCGGCCGATGCGGTGCACATAATCTTCCGGGAACTTCGGCAGATCGTAGTTCACTACATGCGTGATGCCCGGCACGTCGATGCCGCGCGCAGCCACATCGGTTGCCACCAGCACCTGCACCTGGCCCCGGCGCAGCGCGTCCAGCGTGCGGTTGCGCGCGCCCTGGTGCATGTCGCCATGCAGCGCTGCGGCAGCGAAGCCGGCGATGCTCAGGCGGTCGGCGATCGTGTCGGCATCGCGCTTGGTCGCGGTGAACACCACGGCCTGGTCGATTGAGGCGTCGCGCAGCAGGTGGTCGAGCAGACGATTCTTGTGCGACAGGTCGTCCACGAAATGGACGCGCTGCTGGATGTTTTCATGCTTGGCGCCGACGCTCGCGATCTGGATTACCAGCGGATCCTTCGTGATGCGCTTGGCCATGTTGCCGACCACACCGTCAAGCGTGGCGGAGAACAGCATGGTCTGGCGCGTTTCCGGCGTGGCCTCGACGATCTTTTCGATGTCCTCGATGAAGCCCATATCCAGCATGCGGTCGGCTTCATCCAGCACCAGAATTTCCAGTTGCGAGAAATTGATCTTGCCAGATTCCATATGATCGATCAGACGGCCAGGTGTCGCGACCAGAATTTCCGGGTTCTTCGCCAGCAGTTGCATCTGCTTCGGATACGGCATGCCGCCGAGGATGGAGACGGCGCGCACGCGGCGCAGTTGCGAACCATATTTGGTGGTCGCGTTGGTCACTTGCAGCGCGAGTTCGCGCGTTGGGGTCAGTACCAGCATTTTCGGCTGTGCCGGTGCAAAGCGCGGACGTTCGCCGCGCGCACGGGCGGATTGGCGTTCCTGGTTGGCGGTCTTGGCGCCGGGCTGCGCCTGTTGCTCGGCCAGCGCGAATTTGTGCAGCGCCGGTAGCATGAACGCGGCGGTCTTTCCCGAGCCGGTCTGCGACGACACCATCAGGTCACGGCCTTCCAGTGCGGCCGGAACCGCCTGTTCCTGCACCGGAGTCGGCTTGGTATAGCCGGCTTCCGTCAGTGCTTTCAGAATGGACGTGTGCAGGCCTAGTGCTTCAAAAGTCATTGTGTTTCTTTCGTAAAAAATCAACGCCGCGACCAGCCTGATGACAGGGGCACGGACGTATTAAAAGGCAACGCCAACCAACGAAACAGCTAAGAAAAAATCTGAGAGATTTCGGCACAAAAGCTTTGCGCCGGGACGGTGTCTGGACATCAACACCAAAGGGCGGGAGGGCTTTATCGTTTATTGCTAAAGGGTTTGCGATGCTGCGAAGTGATCGCTTGTTGCGATGCACAGCGGCGAATTATACAGACTAAATGGATTCGCTGCCGGAGTATCTTGCGCGGTGCAATAAGGAAGGGACGCCGCAGGACGGCAGGCCGTCCCGCGAGCATGAGCGACTTACTCTTCCGGCGCGTACATCACATGCGAGAAACCGCCATCGACATAGGTGATCTCGCTGGTGATGCCGCCCGCGAGGTCGGACAGCAGGAAGGCAGCAGTATTGCCGACATCCTCGATCGTGATGTTGCGGCGCAGCGGCGCATGCGCGGCGACGATGCCGAGCAGCTTGCTGAAATCCTTGATGCCGGACGCTGCCAGCGTCTTGATCGGGCCGGCGGAAATGCCGTTGACACGGATGCCCTTCGGGCCGAGCGATTCGGCCAGATAGCGTACGCTGGCTTCGAGCGATGCCTTTGCCAGGCCCATCGTGTTGTAGTTCGGCGTGACGCGCACGGCGCCGAGGTAGGTCAGCGTCAGCAGCGAAGAGTTCGGGCGCAGCAGCGGCAGAGCAGCTTTCGCCATCGCCGGGAAGCTGTATGCGGAAATATCCTGCGCGATGTGGAAGGCTTCGCGCGACAGACCATCCAGGAAGTCGCCGCCGATCGCTTCGCGCGGGGCAAAACCGATCGAATGCACCATGCCGTCCAGGCGATCCCACGATTTGCCGAGGTCGGCGAACAATGCGTTGATCTGTTCATCGCTGCTCACGTCGCAATCGAACACCAGCTTGCTGTCGAATTCTGCGGCGAAGTCGGTGATGCGGTCCTTGAAGCGCTCGCCGACATAGGTGAATGCCAGTTCGGCGCCTTCGCGTTTGCAGGCTTGGGCGATGCCGTAAGCGATGGAGCGGTTGGACAACAGTCCGGTGATCAGAATTTTTTTGCCTTGCAGGAATGCCATGAATGACTCCAAATGAATGTCGTATTTTATCGCCTTACAGGGAATGCTTGCCCGCGGCAATCGGAAGCGCCGATTTTGTCGGTGTTACGAGCCCCATTTTTAAACTGGGCAAGATTGTATGGGTTTCTTCATTCACAGGGCAACTTTTGCTTGATTCGCGTGAGTATGGCGAAAATCAATTCCAGCCAAAGTCACGCATGATAAAACGTCAGGCCCTTTACCGTTCGGCAAGAAAATATTGATGAAGTGTAAATGGCGGGAAATGCTTTGGGTAGAATAGCCCGACTTCCCTGCATCAAAGCGAACTTTTATTAGAACAGGCGAATGCGCAAATATCTTCTTCTGTCACTGCTCGCTGGCTTGATCCAGATGAGCGGCAGCGCCTTCGCGGCGCATGCATTCTCGCTGTACGGCACGCCCAAATACCCCCCCGGCTTTACGCATTTCGACTATGTGAAGCCGGATGCACCGCGCCGCGGCGAACTGTTTCTTGCCAATCCGGACCGTCGCACCAGCTTTGACAAATTCAATCCGTTCTCGCTGAAGGGCGTGGCGGCCGCCGGTGTTTCCAACCTGATGTTCGAAACCCTGACGACCCCGTCGGCGGACGAGGTGGCGACCATGTACGGCTTGCTGGCCGAGGACATGGAGCTGGCGCAGGACCGCATGTCGATGACCTTCCGGCTCAACCCGAAGGCGCGCTTCAACAATGGCGATCCGGTGACGGCGGCGGATGTCAAGTATTCCTATGACACCCTGCTGGCCAAGGGCGCGCCGCAGTACAAGGTGCTGTTCAACGACGTCAAGCAA
>JAEZVM010000030.1 GCA_023420795.1 Pseudomonadota bacterium | reverse complement strand
TGTCGATCACGTTATCCAGCATGCGCATCGCAGTGCGAATGGTCTTCTGCAGCTTGGCGAGATCCAGCTGGCCGTCCTTCATGTGCGCCGGCAGGTTGACCGAGCCGAGGTTGCAGACCGCGATTTCCGAATCGTTAGTGTTCAGTGTAATCTCGGTGCACAGGTTGGAGCTGTGCACAACGCCGACATGCTGCTGCGGAGAACGGATATTGCACGGATCCTTGAAGGTAATCCACGGATGGCCGGTCTCAAACAGCATCGACAGCATCTTGCGCCACAGGTCGATGGCCTGCACCTTCTTATATAGCTTCAGTTCGCCGCGGGCGGCCTTGGCTTCGTAACCGAGGTAGGCTTCCTCGAACGCCTTGCCGTATTTGTCGTGCAGGTCCGGCACATCGCTCGGGGAAAACAGCGTCCACTCGCCCTTTTCCATCACCCGCTTCATGAACAGGTCTGGAATCCAGTTCGCGGTGTTCATGTCGTGTGTACGGCGGCGATCGTCGCCGGTGTTCTTGCGCAGGTCGAGGAATTCCTCGATGTCCATGTGCCAGGTTTCCAGGTAGGCACAGACTGCGCCCTTGCGCTTGCCGCCCTGGTTCACCGCGACAGCGGTGTCGTTGACCACCTTCAGGAACGGCACCACGCCCTGCGACTTGCCGTTGGTACCCTTGATGTGGGCGCCAAGCGCACGCACCGGAGTCCAGTCATTGCCCAGACCACCGGCGAACTTGGCCAACAGCGCGTTTTCCTTGATCGCTTCGTAGATGCCTTCGAGTTCATCCGACACGGTGGTCAGGTAGCAGGACGACAGCTGCGAGCGCTGCGTGCCGGAGTTGAACAGCGTCGGCGTCGAGCTCATGAAATCAAAGGACGACAGCAGGTTGTAGAACTCGATGGCACGCGCTTCGCGGTCGATCTCGTTCAGCGCCAGGCCCATCGCGACACGCATGTAGAACGCCTGCGGCATTTCGATGCGGGCGCTGTCAATATGCAGGAAATAGCGGTCGTACAGCGTCTGCAGACCGAGATAACCGAACTGCAGGTCGCGTTCCGGCTTCAGCGCTTCGGCCAGCTGCATCAGGTCGAACTGCGCCAGCTTCGAATCCAGCAGATCGGCCTCAATGCCCTTCTTGATGAATTTCGGGAAGTAATCAATATAGTGTTGCGCCGCATCGGCCTGCGCGACTTCCTGGCCGAACACCTCCTTGCGGATCGTGTGCATCAACAGGCGCGCAGTAACCTTGCTGTAGGCCGGGTCCTTTTCCATCAGCGCACGCGCAGCCAGGATGGCGGACTTGTGCAGCTCCTCAACCGGCACGCCGTCGTACAGGTTCTTCAGGGTTTCGGCGAGGATGGCTTCGGCATCGACATGCTTTTCCAGTCCGACGCAGGCAGCTGTGATCAGCTTGCGCACCTGGTCGATATCGAGCAGGCGGCTCTGGCCATTCTCGGTTACATGCAGTTGCGGTATGTCCGTTCCCTTGGCTGCTTGCTGTTGCGCACGTTCTTCCATGCGCCTGGCACGATACAGCACATAGGCGCGGGCGACATCATGCTCGCCGGAGCGCATCAACGCCAGTTCCACCTGATCCTGCACGTCTTCGATATGGAAAGTGCCGCCCGCCGGCTGGCGGCGCAACAGCGCGGAGACCGCGGCGGCGGTCAGCTGCTCGACCAGCTCGCGCACGCGAGCGGAAGCGGCGCCCTGCCCGCCGTTCACCGCGAGGAAGGCCTTTGTCATCGCAATCGAAATCTTCGACGGCTCGAATCCGACCACCGCGCCATTGCGGCGGATGATCTTGTAGTCGCCGAGGCCGATTTGCAGGCCGGACGTGGAAGAAGAGGATCCGGCGTGCTGAACGCCGAAGTCATTGGCGGACTTGGCCGAAACTTCTTGAGCAGTATGCATTTAGTCTCCTTCGATGGTTTCGTGCGCAGCCATGCGGCTGCTTATGTTTATCAAATTTAAACACCCGGTCGGACCGGGGTTCGCGTATATGCGACGCGACTGCGGCGAGACAACTGCTCGCGGCAGCGCTGAAAGGCAGGGCTGTTCTCGGCCCGCCCAATACCTGGCTCCCGGAGAGATTTTCGGGCGTGCGAAAACCGCTCCACACAAGGAGAAACCACTTGAACAGCCCATCGATGGAAAATCGCAGCACCACTAGATATTGTGGTTTGCACTGCGAATGGAACTAATTCTAGTAACGGATCGATAATGATGCAATATCTTTTTTACTTGATTTGCATCATTTTTTAGAAAGGCTTTTTATTGACTTTTTCACGCGTTCGTGAAAATGCGCAATCCAGCCGTGGTGGAAGCAGAAGGCTCTTGCGAGATCAGGGTGCGATACCGCTCCCAGTCGAAGAAGGGGCCGGGATCGGTCTTGCGGCCCGGGGCGATGTGCTCATGCCCGGCCACATCGGTCAGCGGGTAGCGTGCCTGCAGCGCCTGCGTGAGTGCGGCAAGCGCTTCATATTGCGGCGGCTCGAAAGGTTCGAAGTCGGTGCCCTCCAGTTCGATGCCGATCGAAAAATCATTGCAGCGCTCGCGGCCGCCGAATGTCGAAACACCGGCATGCCATGCGCGGTCGTTCGCAGAAACGAACTGCATCACTTCGCCATCGCGCCGGATCAGGAAATGGGCGGACACCCGCAAGGAGCGCAACTGATCGAAGTAAGGATGCGCATCGCAATCGAGGCAGTTGCCGAACAGATCGGCGATGTGGCTGCCGCCGAACTGGCCCGGCGGCAGGCTGATGTTGTGAATCACCAGCAGGTCGATATTCGTTCCGGCGG
>JAEZVM010000305.1 GCA_023420795.1 Pseudomonadota bacterium | reverse complement strand
AACGCGCGCCGATGCCGCGCGTCGGGAAATTCACCACACGCAGGAAGGCGGAATCGTTGTGCGGGTTGTCCATCAACTGCAGGTACGCGATCGCATGCTTGATTTCGGCACGCTCGAAGAAGCGCTGACCGCCATAGACGCGATACGGAATGCCGGCGGTGAACAATGCATGTTCGATCACGCGCGACTGCGCATTCGAGCGGTACAGAATCGCGATCTCGCTGCGCGCGGCGCCTTCATTGATCAGGCTCTTGGCTTCCTCGATGAGCCATTGCGCCTCCTGCAGGTCGCTGCTGGCTTCGTAGATGCGCACCGGTTCGCCATGTCCGGCGTCGGTGCGCAGGTTCTTGCCTAGCCGCTTGCTGTTGTTGGCGATCAGCGTGTTTGCCGTGTCGAGGATGTGGCCGTGCGAGCGGTAGTTCTGCTCCAGTTTGATCAGGTTCTGTACATGGAACTCGCGCTCGAAGGCGGCCATGTTGCCGACGTTCGCGCCGCGGAATGCGTAAATGCTCTGGTCGTCATCGCCGACCGCGAACACCGCATTGTGCTGCCCGGCCATCAGTTTCAGCCACTTATATTGCAGGTTGTTGGTGTCCTGGAACTCATCGACTAGGATGTGGCGGAAACGCGCCTGATAGTGCTCGCGCAGCGGCTGGTTCCGTGTCAGCAGTTCATACGAGCGCAGCAGCAGCTCGGCGAAATCCACCACGCCCTCGCGCTGGCACTGCTTGTCGTATGCGTCATACAGCTCGACGAACTTGCGGTTGTAGTCGTCGTACGCTTCCACGTCCGCCGCGCGCAAGCCTTCTTCCTTTGCGCCATTGATGAAGTACATCAGATTGCGCGGCGGGTATTTTTCGTCATCGACGTTAAGCGACTTCAGCAGGCGCTTGATGGCCGAGAGCTGGTCCGACGAGTCGAGGATCTGGAAAGTCTGCGGCAGGCCCGCATCGCGGTAATGCGCGCGCAGCAGCCGGTTGCACAAGCCGTGGAAGGTGCCGATCCACATGCCGCGTGTATTGATCGGCAACATGGACGACAGCCGCGACAGCATCTCCTTTGCCGCCTTGTTGGTAAATGTCACCGCGAGGATGCCGGCTGGCGACACCTGCCCGGTCTGGATCAGCCAGGCAATGCGCGTCGTCAGCACACGCGTCTTGCCAGAGCCGGCGCCAGCAAGAATCAGCGCAGATTGCGCGGGAAGTGTAACGGCGGCGAGTTGTTCGGGATTGAGGTTGTGGAGGAGATTCTGCATCCGCAGATTATAGCCCTGCGGGATGCTGCGATGAGGCGATATGCGCCAATGGAAATTACCTTGCCGGTCCGTGCATGATCAATCCGGCAAGGTTGCTTTCATCCGAACAGCGCGACGAATGCGCGCGCCGCCGCTTCCGGGTCGTCGGTCATATAGACGCTGCTGATCGCCGCGACCATGTCCGCGCCATGTGCGACCAGCGGTGCCGCATTCTCATGCGTCATGCCGCCGATGACCACATTCGGCAGCGGAATTTCCGCCTTCGCCTGTGACACGATGAAAGGCGGCGTCGTGACTTCGTATTTCTTCACGCGCGACGGATAGAAACCACCGAACGCGACATAGCTCGCACCGGCCTGCCATGCATCGCGCGCCAGCTGCATGCTGCCGTAGCAGGAGGCACCGACGATCTTTTCCGGCCCGACCGCGGCGCGCACCTGCGCTACCGCCGTATCGGTGCCGCCGACATGCACGCCGTCCGCGTCCAGTTCCATGCACAGTTCGATGAAGTCGTTCACGATGAACGGACGGCCGTATCGCCGGCACAGAAGCTGTAATGCTGTCGCCTGTTCCCGGCGCAATGCGGCATCCGCCGTCTTGTGCCGGTACTGCACCAGCGCAGCACCGCCACGCAGGCCGGCTTCGGTAGCAGCCAGCATTTTTTGCGTATCGTCCCAGTCTGGCGTGACCAGATACAAGCCTTTCATGCATTTTCCCCTGAAGATGGGCATCGGTTCGGAATGCGCTGCCCGCCGGCGATCGCATATGCCGACTGCAACGCGTCATGGCAATACGCCTGCGCCTCCTCGATTGCACTGACCATCGGCTTGCCACAGGCCAGCAATGCCGCGATTGCCGACGCAAGCGTGCAGCCTGTGCCATGGAAACTGCCTTCCAGCCGCGGCCAGGTCCAGGCGCACTGATTGTCCCGACTGAACCAGCGGTTGACCACGTCTGTGCCGGTACCGTGGCCGCCCTTGATCAGCACATGCGGGCAATGCTGCAGCAGGTACTCGACCTGCGCATCGAGCCGACGGTCGCCGCCGCACAGTGCAGCCGCCTCCGGCAGGTTCGGCGTGACGAGCGTGGCCAGCGGCAGCAACGTCATGATCGCGGCTGTCGGACTGTCTTCCGATAGCCGGTCGCCATGGCCGCTGGCCAACACCGGATCGAGCACCACCTGCAGCGCGGGATTGCGCTGCTTCATGATGCGCAGCGTATCGGCGATGGCTTCAGCGTTCGCGCGATTTCCGACGATGCCGAGCTTGACCGCGCCAATATCGATCTTGTCGATCAATGCGTGCGCCTGCTGCTGCACCAGCCCGGCAGGCACCGGATGCACATTGAACACGCGGTCGTTGTCCTGCACCGTCAATGCGGTGATCGCCGACAGCGGATGCGCGCCCATCGCGGAGACGGCAAGAATATCCGCCTGCAATCCCGCCCCGCCGCTCGGGTCGGAGCCGGCAAAGATCAGGACGCTCGGACGATTCATGTCGCGCGCCCTGCCATCGGCGAGGACGGCGAGGCAGCAAACTTCTTCGGAATGCGGCC
>JAEZVM010000269.1 GCA_023420795.1 Pseudomonadota bacterium | reverse complement strand
GGCGGGCGCGGCTGGTTTTTTCTTGGTCGCGGGCATCGAGCAGGGCGTAAAATAGCGGGTTTGATTATCCAAAGCGGTGCCTGCCATTGTACGAAATGCAAAGCGCAATGGCTGAGCTTTATCGACTTGCGCCATCCGGCACCGCCTCAACCATGTATTCGCTTTCCGATTTCGATTTCCAACTGCCGCAGGAACTGATCGCGCAGTTGCCGCTGCCTGAGCGCAGCGCATCCCGTTTGCTTCATGTGGATGGCGGCGCACTCGTCGATCGCGCGTTCGCCGACATCGTCGATCTGCTGAATCCGGGCGACCTGCTGGTGTTCAATGACACGCGCGTGCTGAAGGCACGCTTTTTCGGCGTGAAGGCGACCGGAGGCAAGGTCGAGGCCTTGGTCGAGCGCGTGCTCGACAACCGCACAGTGCTCGCGCAGGTGCGCGCATCCAAGTCGCCGCAGCCCGGCAGCACGATCCGGCTGGCCGACGCGTTCGATGTGACGGTTGGCGAGCGCGCCGGCGAGTTCTATACCCTGCATTTTCCGTCGGATGCGTTCGACCTGATCGACGCGCACGGACGCCTGCCGCTGCCGCCGTATATTGAACATGCAGCCGACGAGTTTGATGAAAAGCGTTATCAGACCGTCTATGCAAGAGAGCCGGGCGCCGTTGCCGCGCCGACCGCAGGTTTGCATTTCGACCAGCCGTTGCTAGCTCGCTTGCATGAGAAGGGCGTGCGCTTCGCGTTCGTCACGCTGCATGTCGGCGCAGGTACCTTCCAGCCGGTGCGTGCCGAAAACCTTGCCGAACACAAGATGCACAGCGAGTGGTACACGATTTCGCAGGACACGGTGGACGCGGTGCGTGAAGCAAAGGCGGCCGGGCGCGATGTGATCGCAGTCGGCACCACCAGCCTGCGCGCGCTGGAATCCGCGTCGCAGTCGGGAGAGCTGCAGGCAGGCAGCGCCGATACCACGCTGTTCATCACCCCCGGTTATGCATTCAAGACCGTCACGCGATTGATCACGAATTTCCACCTGCCGAAATCGACGCTGCTGATGCTGGTGTCGGCCTTTGCCGGCTATGACGAAATGCGCGCCGCTTACGCGCACGCGATTCAACAGCGTTATCGCTTTTTCAGCTATGGCGACGCCATGCTTTTGACAAGAAAACCCTCATGCTGAATTTCAAACTCATCAAGACCGACGGCAAGGCCCGCCGCGGCCGCCTTACGCTCAACCACGGCGTGGTCGAAACGCCGATCTTCATGCCGGTCGGCACCTACGGTTCGGTCAAGGCGATGTCGCCGCTCGAATTGAACGACATCGATGCGCAGATCATTCTCGGCAATACCTTCCACCTGTGGCTGCGGCCGGGGCTGGATGTGGTTGGCAAGTTCGACGGCCTGCATCGCTTCATCGGCTGGAATAAGCCGATCCTGACCGATTCCGGCGGCTTCCAGGTGTTCTCGCTGGGAGCGATGCGCAAGATCACGGAGGAGGGTGTCAAGTTCGCATCGCCGATCAACGGCGACAAGCTGTTCCTGTCGCCGGAAATCTCGATGCAGATCCAGCGCGTGCTCAATTCCGACATCGTGATGCAGTTCGACGAATGCACGCCGTACGAGATCGATGGCCGTCCCGCGACCGAGCTGGAAGCGGCCAAGTCGATGCGCATGTCGCTGCGCTGGGCGAAGCGCTCGCGCGATGAATTCAATTGTGGCGAAAACCCGAATGCGCTGTTCGGCATTGTGCAGGGCGGCATGTACGAACATCTGCGTGACGAGTCGCTCGCTGGCCTGCAGGAAATCGGCTTCAACGGCATTGCGATCGGCGGCCTGTCAGTCGGCGAGCCGAAGGAGGAGATGATGCGTGTGCTGGAGCACGTCGGTCCGCGCCTGCCGGCCGACAAGCCGCACTATCTGATGGGCGTCGGCACGCCGGAAGATCTGGTCGCGGGCGTGGCCAACGGTGTCGATATGTTCGACTGCGTGATGCCGACGCGTAACGCGCGCAACGGATGGATCTTCACCCGCTACGGCGACATCAAGATCAAGAACTCGCGTTACAAGGATGACCAGAAGCCGCTCGACGAAAGCTGCGAATGTTATGCCTGCCGCAACTTCTCGCGTGCCTATCTTTATCACCTGCACCGCGCCGGTGAAATTCTTGGCGCACGGCTCAATACCATCCACAACCTGCACTATTACCTGCAGCTGATGCGCGAGATGCGGGCGGCGATCGATGCGGACCGCTTCCAGGCATTTGTGATGCAGTTCCATGCCGACCGCGCGCGCGGCGTGTAGCCGAAAACTGCGGTTTTCAGGAACAAATTGTTCCTTTTCAAGCTTGCCAGTCAACCCGGCACCGAATGCTAAAATGCCGGGCTAATCAACATAACAACTGGAGTAAAACGTGTTCATTTCCAACGCATACGCACAAACCCCGGCCGGCGCGGAAGGCGGTCTGATGAGCTTCCTGCCGATCATCCTGATGTTCGTCGTGCTGTACTTCCTGATGATCCGTCCGCAGATGAAGCGTCAGAAGGAGCACAAGGCAATGATGGAGGCGCTGAACAAGGGCGATGAAGTCGTCACCGCAGGCGGTGTGCTTGGCAAGGTCACCAAGGTCTCCGATGCTTACGTCACAGTCGAAATCGCCGACGGTACCGAAGTGGTCGTGCAGAAGGTCGCCGTCACCACTCTGTTGCCGAAGGGCACCATCAAATCGCTGTAAGAAATGTCGGGCGCCGGCTTGTCCGGCGTGTCCGTCCGGGCGAGCAGGCCCTGTGTCAACATTGATCGTTGAACCGATATGAATCGCTACCCCCTCTGGAAATACATACTGATTGTCCTCGCGCTCGTGTTTGGCGTGTTGTACACCGCGCCGAACTTCTTCGGCGAATCGCCCGCCGTGCAGATCAGCAGCGCCAAGGCGACCGTGAAAGTGGATTCGTCCACGTTGACTCGGGTGGAGGGCGTGCTTGCGCAGGGCGGCATCCAGCCGGACGGGATGTTCTTCGACATGAACGGCACCCAAGGCTCGGTGCGCGTGCGCTTCCACGATACAGACACGCAGTTCAAGGCGAAGGCGCTGCTTGAAAAGGGGCTCAACGCCGATCCGGCGGACCCGACCTACATCGTCGCCTTCAATCTGCTCCCCAATACGCCGCAGTGGCTGCAAAGCCTGAGTGCGATGCCAATGTATCTCGGCCTCGACCTGCGCGGCGGCGTGCATTTCCTGATGCAGGTCGATACGAAAGGCGTGCTGAACAAACGCATGCAAGGTCTGCAGGCCAGCGTGCGCAGTATCCTGCGCGACAAGAACGTGCGCCATGCCGGCATCAGCCGCGCTGGCGATGCACTCGAAATCCGGTTCCGCGACGCGGAAACCCGTGAAAAGGCGAAGGAAGCCCTCACCACACAACTCGGGGAACTGATTCTTGCCGAAGCAGCCGACGGCACCGACCTGAAGCTAGTCGGTACCTTCCGGCCCGACGCGCTCAAGCGTACGGTGGAGGAAGCGGTACAGCAGAACATCAGCACCTTGCACAACCGAGTCAATGAACTCGGCGTGGCCGAACCGATCATCCAGCGTCAGGGCGCTGATCGCATCGTGGTGCAATTACCCGGCGTGCAGGATGTGTCGCGCGCGAAGGACATCATCGGCCGCACTGCGACTCTGGAAGTGCGCATGGTGGATGAGTCCGTGATGCGCGGCACCGAGGAAACTGCCGCGATCCCGTTCGGATCTGAATTGTTCCGGGTTGGTAAGGGCGCGCCGGTGGTGCTGTTCAAGGATCCGATTATCACCGGCGACTACATTTCCAGCGCCAGCGCCAGCTTCGACCAGAACCAGCAGCCTTCCGTCAGCATCGACCTGAACGGTGACGGCGGCCGCCGCATGCGCGAGGCGACGCGCGACAAGATCGGCAAGGCGATGGCAATCGTGCTGTTCGAAAAGGGGAAGGGTGAAGTGCTGACGGTGGCGACGATCCGCGACGAGCTCGGCTCGCGCTTCCAGATCACCGGCATGGGTTCGTCCGAGGCGGCCAACGATCTCGCGCTGTTGCTGCGCGCCGGCTCGCTCGCTGCGCCGATGGAGATCATCGAGGAACGCACGATCGGCCCGCAGCTCGGCGCCGAGAACATCCAGAAGGGCTTCAACTCGACGCTGTACGGCTTCGCCGCGATCGCGGTCTTCATGATCATCTACTACCATCTGTTCGGCTTCTTCAGCGTGTTCGCGCTGACGGTCAACCTGATGCTGCTGATCGCGCTGCTGTCGCTGCTGCAGGCGACGCTGACCCTGCCCGGCATGGCAGCGATCGCCTTCTCGCTTGGCATGGCGATCGACGCCAACGTGCTGATCAACGAGCGGATACGGGAAGAGCTACGGGCGGGCAATACGCCGCAGGCGTCGATCGCCATCGGCTTCGACCGCGCGTGGGCGACTATTCTCGACTCGAACGTCACCACCATGATCGCCGGTCTCGCACTGCTGATCTTCGGCTCGGGCGCGGTCCGCGGCTTCGCGGTCGTGCATTGCCTCGGCATCCTGACCTCGATTTTCTCGGCTGTATTCGTGTCGCGCGGCGTCGCCAACCTGTGGTACGGCCGCAAGAAGAAACTGACCAGCGTATCGATCGGCCAGGTGTGGAAGCCGAACGCCTGAGCGGGTTGTTGAATAAAGCGTTTGTGGCGGACGGCCGCCCGAATCTGCGACAGAAAGGAATGTAATGGAGTTATTCCGCATCAAGAAGGACATCCCCTTCATGCGCCACGCGTTGGTCTTCAACGTGATTTCGGTGCTGACCTTCGTGGCTGCAGTCTTTTTCCTGTTCTATAAGGGACTGCATCTCTCGATCGAATTCACCGGCGGCACCGTCATCGAGGTTACGTACACGAAGCCGGCCGATCTGGAAGGCATCCGCAAGACCATCGAAGAGATCGGCTATACCGATACCCAGGTGCAGAGCTTCGGCACCGCGCAGGATGTGATGATCCGCCTGCCGGCGCGCAAGGACGTCAGCTCGGCGCAGCAGAGCGAGAAGGTGATGGCCGCGCTCAAGGCGCAGGACGAAACGGTCAAGCTGCAGCGCGTCGAGTTCGTCGGCCCGCAGGTGGGCGAAGAGCTTGCGCACGACGGCCTGATGGCTCTCGGCATGGTGGTGATCGGCATCGTGATCTACCTTGCATTCCGCTTCGAATGGAAATTCGCGGTGGCGGCGATCATCGCGAACCTGCATGACGTGATCATCATTCTCGGTTTCTTCGCGTTCTTCCAGTGGGAGTTCTCGCTGACCGTGCTGGCTGCAGTGCTGGCGATTCTCGGCTATTCGGTCAACGAGTCGGTGATCATCTTCGACCGGGTACGCGAGACCTTCCGTGATCGCCGCTTTGGCAAGCTGAGTACGGCAGAGGTGATGAACCACGCGATCACCAGCACGATTTCCCGCACCATCATCACGCACGGCTCGACGCAGATGATGGTGCTGTCGATGCTGCTCTTCGGCGGTGCGACGCTGCACTATTTCGCCATCGCACTGACCATCGGCATTTTGTTCGGCATTTACTCGTCGGTGTTCGTCGCCGCCGCCATTGCGATGTGGCTGGGCGTCAAGCGCGAAGACCTGGTCAAGCCGGTCAAGGAAAAGGATGAAACCGGCGGCGCGGTAGTGTAAGCAAAGCCGCATGCAAGCAAAAAGGCCAGCTTTCGAGCTGGCCTTTTTTCTGGGCTGGTGGTTCTTCAGTCATTCAGTGCGTATCATTACCCGAACCGCAGATGTCGTTGCTCATCACGGCTTTTTCCAGGTGATTCTTGAGTTTCGCCAGTTCGCGTTCAAGAGCGGCAAAGTCCCCGTCGTCGTAGTTCAGGAAAGCTTGTTTGCAATGCTGCAGGTGTGGCGCGAAGACGCGCTCAAATTCGGCTTCACCTTTGTCCGTCAGTTGCACGATCATGCTGCGCCGGTCTTCCGGTTTGATCACGCGCCTTACCATGCCTTTCGTTTCCAGCCGGTCAACCACCCCGGTCAGCGTGCCTTTGGTAATTAGGGTTTTTTCGCCCAGTTCCTTGAAAGACATGCCTGGCGTATTGCCGAGCGTCGCAATGATGTCGAACTGCGCCGGCGTCAGGTCGAGCGTGCGTATGTGCGTGGACGAGATGTGCTCGAAGGCGTGATAACACTGCGCCAGCAAGCGGATGCTGCGCATGTATCGTTCTCTTTTCATATCGATATATCGATTGGGTTTGCATAAAAAAAGCCGGCCCTGCGATGACCGGCTTTGTACATTTCAAGCGGAGATCAGTCCGCCTTCAATGCTTCGACCTGGATCGCGAGCCTCACTTCCGGTGCGAAGCGCGGCGTGCCGTAGTTGAGGCCGAAGTCGGTGCGCTTGAATTCCGCCGATGCATCGGCGCCGCAGACTTCGCGCTTGAACATCGGATGCTCGATGCACTTGAACTTGCTGATCGCCAGCGTCACCGGCTTGGTCACGCCGAGCATTGTCAGGTCGCCTTCGACTGCAACCGGCCTGTCGCCCTCGAACTTGATTGCCTTGCCCTTGTAGGTAATGGTCGGGAATTTTGCGACATTGAACATGTCCTCGCCCTTGGCATGGTCGTTCATCTTGTCGTGGCCGAAGTCGATTGAATTGGCATCAATCGTGATGTCCATCGTGCCGGTCTTCGCCGCGCGGTCGAGCTTGACCACGCCGCCGGTCTTGTTGAACTTGCCGCGCCAGAAGGAAATGCCCATGTGGTCGGCTTCGAAGCTCGGATAGGTATGGTTCGGCTCGATGTTGTAGGTCTGCGCGAATGCGGAGGCGGTTCCGGCTGCCAGCAGGGTGGCGACGATGTGCTTGAATTGCATGAAAACTCCTTTGCTGAATGCGTGTTGTTGAGTGGCTGTTTATTGCGCCGCGACGACGCGGAACTTGATGACAACTTCATCGGCGACCATGCTCGTGTCCTTCCACTCGCCTTCGCCGATGTTGAAGGCCAGCCGCTTGATCGGCAGCACGCCTTCGAAAACATGGTTGCTTCCTTCCTTCTTCACGGTCATCGGAAAGCTGATGTCGGCTGTTTTGCCCTTGATGGAGAGCTTGCCCGTCACATCCAGTTTGCCGTTCGCGCCCGGCTTCAGCGCGCTGGAGACAAAGGTCGCCTTCGGAAACTGGTTGCCGTTGAACCAGTCCTTCTTCTGCGCTTCCCGATTGAATTCGGCATCGCCCAGATCAAAGCTGGGGATGTCCACTTCGATGCTGGCTTTCGAAGTTTCCGGCTTGGCGTCGTTGTAATCGATTTGCGCGTTGAACTTCCTGAACTTGCCTTCGACCGGCACATTCATTTGTTTGAACACTGCCGCAACACTGCTTTTTGCCGGATCGGCCTTGAGCATGGCGGCAACGGCGGGCAGCGCCAGTACGAGTGCAACGGCGGCAGCGCCACGGCGAAGGGAGGAAGGAGAAATCATGGTCATATCCTTTTGATGAAAGAATGATCAGCCCGGTAGCATGCGCTTGAACACGCCATCCCGGTCAATGAAGAGATGCTTGAGCGCTGCGCCGACATGCAGCGCGACGCTGGCCAGCAAGGCCATGTTGAGCGCGTAATGCACCTGCTTGAGAACCGGCTTCCATTCCTGATTCGCTTCGATCAGCACCGGCAGCGGAACCACGCCGAGATACACTACCGGCACGCCCGCCGCCAGGCTGTAGAAGTAACCGGAGACCGGCACCGCAAACATCAGGAAATACAGAGTGCCATGCAGGCCATGCGCTGCAGTCTTTTCCCAGCCGCGCATGGTGTCGGGGTAGGCCGGCGCCGTATGCGTTAGGCGCCAGAGCAGCCGCAGGCAGGCCAGACCGAGAACCGTTACGCCGATCCACTTGTGCCAGGAAAAATACTTCAGCTTGGTTGGCGTAAGCCCCGGAATATCGACCATGGTCACGCCGAGAGCGAAGGCGAAAATGATGAGTAATGCGATCAGCCAGTGCAGTAGAACTGCGATATTTGTATAACGAAGCATTTGTTTCTTTTTATGAAATTAGTTCGAGTTAGAACTAATATAGCATAAAAAAATCCGCGCTGCTGGCAAGCCGTTTTATAACGGCAACAGCGCGGATGAGTTCGGCTAAGTTCGAGTACGTTAAATCGCTCGTGCCAGTTGCGCAGCGCGGCCGATATAGTTCGCAGGCGTCATTGCCAACAATTGCTCTTTCGCTGCTTGCGGAATCGCCAGGCCGTTGATGAAGTCGCGCAGCGCTTCCTTCGAGATGCCTTTGCCGCGAGTCAGTTCCTTCAGCTGTTCGTATGGATTTTCGATGCTGTAGCGGCGCATCACCGTTTGCACCGGCTCGGCCAGCACTTCCCAGGTCGCGTCCAGATCTTCTGCGAGACGCGTCGGATTAACTTCCAGTTTATTCAATCCCCGCAAGCAGCTATCGTAGGCGAGTACCGCATAACCGAAACCGACGCCGATGTTACGTAGCACGGTCGAGTCGGTGAGGTCGCGCTGCCAGCGCGAGACCGGCAGTTTTTCAGATAGGTGCTTCAGTACCGCGTTCGCCAGGCCGAGATTGCCTTCGGAATTCTCGAAATCGATTGGGTTGACCTTGTGCGGCATTGTGGACGAGCCGATTTCGCCCGCTTTCGTGCGCTGCTTGAAGTAACCGAGCGAGATATAGCCCCAGATGTCGCGGTTCAGGTCGAGCAGGATGGTGTTGGCGCGCGCGACTGCGTCGAACAGTTCAGCCATATAGTCATGCGGCTCGATCTGGATGGTGTACGGATTGAACACGAGGCCGAGACGCTGCTCGATCACGTTCTTCGAGAACGCCTCCCAGTCGAAGTGGGGATAGGCCGACAGATGCGCGTTGTAGTTGCCGACCGCGCCGTTCATCTTGCCGAGGATTTCGACGCCGGCGATGCGCTGCTGCGCACGCTTCAGGCGCGCGACCACGTTCGCGATTTCCTTGCCGAGCGTGGTCGGGCTGGCCGGCTGGCCATGCGTGCGGGACAGCATCGGCAGATCCGCGTTTTCATGCGCGATTTCGGTCAGCTTCGCGATCACATTCTGCAGCGCCGGCAGCAGCACCGTGTCGCGCGCGGCCTTCAGCATCATGCCGTGCGAGGTATTGTTGATATCTTCGGAGGTGCAGGCGAAGTGGATGAACTCGGATGCTGCCACTAGTTCCGGCACATCCTTGACCTTTTCCTTCAGCCAGTATTCGACCGCTTTCACGTCGTGGTTGGTGACTGCCTCGATCTGTTTGATGCGCTCGGCATCGGCTTCGTTGAATTCATTCGCCAGCTTGTCGAGCAAGGCATTCGCGGCTGCGGAAAACGGCTTGATCTCGGTGAATCCGGCATTCGACAAGGCCTGCAGCCAAGCGATTTCCACCTTCACGCGGTGGTGCATGAAACCGGTTTCGGACAGGATCGGGCGAAGCTTGTCAGTCTTAGCAGCGTAGCGGCCGTCCAACGGGGAAAGGGCGGAAAGCGGGGAAAGCGACATGATCATGAAAAGCGGTGAAGTGGATAAAAATGCGGCAATAACTAGTGAAACCGGCGCAAAACCGGTGGAACTCATCATTTTACCATTTGCGATTTTCACGAAATCCCAGGCCGATGCGCGAGGGCCGGGCGCGGGGCGTCAGCCATGCCGTGAGCTTCCTCAATGTTATAATCGCCGCCTGTTCTTACCATACGCATCTATGAAGCTCATCGGTTCCCTCACCAGTCCTTACGTCCGTAAAGTCCGCGTCGTGATGGCGGAAAAGAAGCTCGACTATGAGCTGATTCTGGAAAATGTCTGGGCAGCCGAAACCAAGATTCAGGACTCCAACCCGCTCGGCAAGGTGCCGTGTCTGGTCATGGAAGACGGCGGCGCGATGTTCGATTCGCGAGTGATCGTTGAATATCTCGATACGCTGACCCCGGTCGGCAAGCTGATTCCTCCTAATGGTCGTGAGCGCGCCGAAGTCAAATGCTGGGAAGCGCTGGCCGACGGCGTGCTCGACGCCGGCATACTGGTTCGTCTGGAGCGCACCCTGCGTCCCGAATCCCAGCAGAGCCCGGAATGGATCAAGCGCCAGCTGGACAAAGTGAATGCCGGCCTGAAGGCGATGTCCGCCGGATTGAAGGATACTCCGTACTGCACCGGCAACGCTTTCACGCTCGCCGATGTGGCCGTCGGCTGCGCGCTGGGCTGGCTGTCGTTCCGGTTCCCCGAAATCGACTGGCGCGGCGAGTATCCGAATCTCGCCAAGCTGTTTGACAAGCTGGCCGAGCGTCCTTCCTTCAAGGACACGATTCCGCAATAATTCGCCGATGCGAATAAAGAAAGGGCAGCCGAATCGCCGGCTGCCCTTTTTATTTGGTGTCGCAAACCTTGACTGGCTATTCGCCCATTTGCGCCTGCAGATAGTTTTCCAGCCCGACCTTGGTGATGAGGTCCAACTGCGTTTCCAGCCATTCGATATGTTCTTCGGTATCATCCAGAATCTCGCGCAGGATTTCGCGGGAAACGTAATCACCGGCCGCCTCGCATGCGGCTATGCCGCTCTTTACCGTCTGCTGCGCCGCCAGTTCGAGCTTCAGATCGCACTCCAGCATTTCCGGCGTCGATTCGCCGATCAGCAATTTGTTCAGCGCCTGCAGGTTCGGCAAGCCGTCGAGCATCAGGATGCGGTTGATCAGCTTGTCCGCATGCTTCATTTCCTCGATCGATTCTTCATATTCCTTCTTGCCGAGCTTCTCCAGGCCCCAATGCTTGTACATCCGGGCGTGAAGAAAATACTGATTGATCGCCGTGAGTTCATTGGTCAATTGCGCGTTGAGCAATTTGATGATGTTCGGATCACCTTTCATGAGTGCCTGCCTTTAGGGTTGGGTGAAACAAGGATCCGACCAGCCGCGACTTCAAACCGGCCAGCGTATGAACAGCCATCATAGCGCACAATATTGAGCGTTTCAGCACGCTCGCTGCTTGCTATTAACCGGCATCATTTATGTCGTGCGAGCGGTGTGGTAGTGGGTTGCGCCGAGGAAATGGCGCAATGAAGCGCGATGATCATCGCGGGAGAGGAATGGGGCTGCGTCGCCCGTCATGCAGCTCGAGATTGCTGCGGCTTATGCCGCCAGGGCGGTTTCGAACATCAACGGTTGCGCTTCGCGCAAGCCATCTTCGAGGCATTCGCGCAGTACGGTTTTCGCGCAGGAGTTGCATTTGCCGCAGCATGTACCGACGTTAAGCTGTTCGCGCAACTGGGGCATTGATCTCGCCCCGGAATCGACGGCCTCCCGTATCTTTTTTTCGGAGACGTTATGGCAAACACAAATAATCATGACAGTACCTTGCTGCGGTGCGCTTGTATTAATAAATAAGAACTATCTGGTGCGGGCAAACCGCAGAAACCGGCTTTGCTTTTCCGTCGATTGAATCGCTTGTTCGACTACGTTGGCCCATTGCTCCGACAATTGCCGGCAGGTCGCACGGAGAACCGGCGCCAGATCCGGCAAATCTGCCAGTGCCTTCAGGTGCCGTTCGATTACCGATGCGAGCTTGGTGCAACTCTGTGCCTCCCGATTGTTTGCCGTGTAGTGCGACATCAAATGCAGCACGGCGGACACCAGCAGTTCCGGTTGCACTTTGTTGCCGACCGGTTCGAAAAACGCAGGATTCATTGTTTCGGATGCCATCTCATATTCCTTTCTCGTAGGGATTCGCTGGCTACCGCACGGTTTCGAATTCCGGTGGCTGGCTGCTTGACTGCTCAAAACCATCAGGCCGTCAGGATCAGCTTGTTAAGCTGCGTCAGCCGCAAACGGTAAATACGGCCCTGATGCTCGATCTCGACTTCACGCTGCTGCTGGAACAAATCCTCGCTCTTTATCCTCATCGCCCGCCCCACCACAGGCCTGGCACCCTGGCTGGACTGGTAGCCGGATGTTTCGCTTATCGGTGCGGGAGCGTGGGCCATGTATAGTCCTTTTGTAAATAATAACAATTCTCATTTAGATTATTGTCGATCTAAAAGCGGATTGCAAGGGCTTTTATTGGCGGATGTGTCGAATATGTGGAGTGCGGCTATTTATGGCCAAACTGGGCTATCGCTAATGCTAAAAACTGATTTTGGGCAATCACGCAGAACGATATTGCTTCGACAATAAGCCCAGACGACACGCGGTAATTACAAGTCGGTCTGCATTGCAATGCTCTTGGGCGGTACACAAGTAAAGCCGGCGCTCGTCAGCCCATCCCGGACCTACAGCAGTTCGCTGTCATTAAAAGAGAGGAGAAGGACCATGAAAATCAGCGTTGACACCACTATCTCCGCGCCCATCGAACAAGTCTGGCGCGCCTATACAACGCCTGAGGACATCAAGCAGTGGAATGCGGCATCTGATGACTGGCACACGACTGCGGCTACTGTGGACTTGCGTACGGGCGGCGCCTTCTCTTCACGCATGGAGGCAAAGGACGGCAGTATGGGGTTCGACTTCGCAGGGACCTATACAAAAGTCGTGGAAAACCAGCTTATCGAGTATTCTTTTGGCGACCGCGAAGCGCAGGTCGAGTTTGCCAATAGCCCCGAGGGTGTCAGGGTGCGTGTCACTTTCGATAGTGAGGAAACCCACTCTATCGAACAGCAACAGGAAGGATGGCAAAGCATATTGAACAACTTCAAGAAGCACGTGGAAGCGCGGGGCAATTAAAATACTGCCGATCTCCCACTATATTTCCCTCGTGGTTGAGCAAGGAGCTTGTCGAACCCGGCAGCTCAGCTTGCCGAGTGAATAATGCCACCGCCGACACAAACCTCGCCGTCGTAGAGCACGGTCGACTGGCCCGGCGTGACTGCCCACTGCGGATTCGGGAAGTGCAGAGTGAAATGCTGGTCGTGGCTATCCGCCAATGTGCACGGCACATCGGCTTGCCGGTAACGGGTCTTGGCCGACAGTTCTCGGGTGACTGGGGTATGGCCCGCAATCCAGCTGGCCTGATCCGCACTGAGCGAGGAAGAGAGCAGCCACGGATGGTCGTGGCCTTGTGCCACGTACAGCGTATTGTTCTCGATATCCTTCTTCGCCACATACCAGGCGTCGCTGCTGCCCTGCGCATTCTGATACGCTTTCATGCCGCCCAGACCGATGCCCTTGCGCTGGCCGAGCGTATAAAAGCTCAAGCCCACATGTTCTCCGACCACCGTGCCGTCCGGCGTCTTCATCGGACCCGGGCGATAGGATAGGTAGCGGTTGAGAAATTCCCGGAACGGGCGCTCGCCGATGAAGCAGATGCCGGTCGAGTCCTTTTTCTTCGCGTTCGGCAGGCCGATCTTTTCCGCTATCTTGCGGACTTCCGTTTTTGGAATTTCGCCCAGCGGGAACAGCGTCTTCGACAGCTGCGCCTGGTTCAGGCGATGCAGGAAGTAACTCTGGTCCTTGCTCGCATCAAGTGCTTTGAGCAACTGGAACCTGCCGGCGTCGGGCCCGGTTTCCACCCTGCGCACACGTGCGTAATGGCCGGTTGCGATCAGATCGGCGCCCAGCTTCATCGCATGGTCGAGGAAGGCCTTGAACTTGATCTCGGCGTTGCACAGCACATCCGGGTTCGGCGTGCGTCCGGCCTGGTATTCACGCAGGAATTCGGCGAACACCCGGTCCTTGTATTCCGAGGCGAAATTGACTGCTTCGATATCGACGCCGACCACATCGGCGACGCTGGCCGCATCGATCCAGTCTTGGCGCGACGAACAGTATTCGGAATCGTCGTCGTCTTCCCAGTTCTTCATGAACAGGCCGACCACGTCATAGCCCTGTTCCTTCAGCAGCCATGCAGAAACCGAGGAATCGACGCCGCCCGACATGCCGATCACGACCCGCTTTTTAGCCATTGAACACTCCGATGGCGCTTGGGTGCGTGTAAATCAGCGACAAGGGGACACCCTTGCCGGCAAGATAGTCATCGACGCACCGCAGTACCAAGGGACTACGGTGTTTTTCCTCACATGCAAGCATTTCTTCGCGCGTCATCCAGACGGTGCGCAGGATGCCTTCATCGAGCGGGCGGTCATGCTGGGCACCGAGTTCGCCGGCAAAGGCAAAGCGTAGATAGGTCACTTCCTTCCCGGTGCGGGAGGAAATGTAGCGTGACATATACATGCCGATCAGCGAAGTCGGCGAGAAATCGTAGGCCGCTTCTTCCAGGGTCTCCCGGGTTACGGCTTCCATCAATGATTCGTTCGGGTCGAGATGACCGGCTGGCTGGTTGAAGCGAATCCCATCGCTGGTCTCTTCCTCGACCAGGAGGAAACGGCCATTGCGTTCGATAATCGCTGCAACCGTTACGGAAGGTTTCCAAACTTCAGACATAGTATTCCTCGAAGAGGGCGCCATTTTACCGCGCATGCTTGCGTCCCGTCGGTTATCCAGAGAGCGGTTGATACGTGCGGAGAACGAATGATCCACCGTGGAAACGAGTGTTTATTGATGTCGCACAATTTTCAATTGTTCATAAATTAAGCGAGCGCGAAAGAAAGCCATATTTCTCATTCGTCACTTTTCCCTTTATCTGCGAGACTGTGCATAGACATGATTACGTTCCTAATTGAGGGATTGATCGGAGAAATTTATTAAAGAACGGTTGTTCTAATTTTTAGTTTCCGTGTAAGATCAACGTAAGAATTTTCTATTGTCAGAATTCCCGTTTTCCAAACAACATATTCCCTTCAGGGAACCATCACCCTGTCGTTGCTTATCATCATAAGCAGCGACAGATGTACTGCAGTCAGGAGAAAAAATGCAACGCATCATGCTTCGGTCGAAGATTCATCGGGTAACAGTAACGCAGGCAGACCTGCACTATGAGGGATCGTGCGGTATTGACGAAAACCTGCTGGAGGCCGCTGATATCAAGGAATTCGAAAAGATCGAGCTTTACAACATCAACAACGGTGAACGTTTTTCGACCTATGCCATCAAGGGCAAGCGCGGTAGCGGCGAGATTTCCCTCAATGGCGCGGCGGCGCGTCGTGCTCATCTGGGCGATCTGCTGATCATCTGCACCTATGCGCCGATGAATGAGAGCGAGGTGGAAACCTACGTGCCGAAGATCGTTTTCGTGGACGAAAAGAACCAGATCACCGGGCTGAAAAAATAGTGGTGAAGGACGGATGGCATTCCGTCCATATCTATAAGAAGCGGGAGCGGCGGTGTTTTTGCGCCGATAAATTCATATAACCAAGGGGGAAATATGCCTCTCACGATTGGAATACCACGCGAAGTTTTTCCAGGGGAAAAGCGGGTTGCAACCGTTCCCGACGTCGTGGAAAAGCTCATCAAGCTCGGGTTTTCGGTAGCGGTGGAAACCGGCGCCGGCAATGCGGCAAACTTCAGCGACGATACTTATCGTGCCGCAGGCGCGCAGATCATCGATAGCGCCGACAAGCTGTGGGGCACGTCCGACATCGTGTTCAAGGTACGCGGCCCGAGCGCCGAAGAAGTCGATTTGATGCGCGAAGGCGGCACGCTGATTTCCTTCATCTGGCCGGCGCAGAATCCTGAACTGATGCAGCAGCTGGCGGCGAAGAAGGCGACCGTGCTGGCGATCGACTCGCTGCCGCGCACCCTGAGCCGTGCCCAGAAAATGGACGCGCTGACCTCCATGGCCGGCGTTGCCGGCTATCGCGCCGTCATCGAGGCTGCCAACGCCTTCGGCCGATTCTTCAACGGTCAGGTAACGGCAGCCGGCAAGATCCCGCCGGCCAAGGTCTTCATCGCTGGCGCAGGCGTGGCCGGTTTGGCGGCAATCGGCACTGCGGTGGGCTTAGGCGCCATCGTGCGCGCCAATGACACGCGCGCCGAAGTGGCCGACCAGGTCGTGTCGCTGGGCGGCGAATTCGTCAAGGTCGATTACGAGGAAGAAGGCTCCGGCGGCGGCGGTTACGCCAAGGTGATGAGCGAGGGCTTCCAGCAGGCGCAGCGCGAGATGTACGCAAAGCAGGCTAAGGAGGTGGACATCATCATCACGACCGCCCTGATTCCCGGCAAGCCGGCGCCCAAGCTGATCACCGCCGAGATGGTGAAGAGCATGAAGCCGGGCAGCGTCATCGTTGACATGGCGGCCGAGCAGGGCGGCAACTGCGAACTGACCGAGCCCGGCCAGGCAGTGGTGAAGCACGGTGTGACCATCGTCGGCTACACCGACCTTGTCAGCCGCCTGTCGAAGCAATCCTCGACGCTGTACTCGAACAACCTGCTGCGCCTGACCGAGGAGCTGTGCAAAAACAAGGACGGCGTCATCGACGTCAACATGGAAGACGACGCCATTCGCGGCCTGACCGTCATCAAGAACGGCGAGGTCACATGGCCGCCGCCGGCGCCCAAGCTGCCGCCAGCAGCCAAGCCCGCTGCCAAGCCGGCGGTGGCAGCACCGCCCAAGGCGCATGGTCACGGCGCACCGAGCGAGCCGGCTTCCGGTACGCGCATCGCGATCCTGTTCGGGGTGGCGGCCGCGATGTTCTGGTTCATCGGCGCGTATGCGCCGGCGGCCTTCCTCGGCCACTTCACCGTCTTCGTGCTGGCCTGCTTCGTCGGCTACATGGTGGTGTGGAATGTCACGCCGTCACTGCACACGCCGCTGATGAGCGTGACCAATGCGATTTCCAGCATCATCGCGATCGGTGCGCTGGTACAGATCGCGCCTCCGCTCGATGCAGGCATCGAGCGGCCAAGCGACTGGATCCGCTGGCTGGCGATGATCGGCATCGTACTCACCTCGATCAACATGTTCGGCGGCTTCGCCGTGACACGCCGCATGCTGGCGATGTTCCGCAAATAATAAAAGGGAGGTGATAAAAATGTCTGAAAGTCTCACAACAGTCGCTTACCTGGGCGCGACCATCCTCTTCATTCTCAGCCTCGGCGGCCTCTCCAATCCGGAAACCGCCCGGCGCGGCAACCTGTACGGCATGATCGGCATGGCGATCGCGGTGCTCGCGACCGTCTTCGGCCAGCATGTCACCGCGTCCGGCATTTCCTGGATCGTCGCCGCCATGGTGGTCGGCGCAGCGATCGGCCTGTATGCCGCACGCACCGTGCAGATGACGCAGATGCCGGAACTGGTGGCGTTGATGCACAGCCTGGTCGGCCTGGCGGCGACGCTGGTCGGCTATGCCAGCTATATCGATCCGGCTGCATCGGCGAATTTCACCGGCGCGGAAAAGGCGATTCACGAAATCGAGATCTATGTCGGCATCCTGATCGGCGCGATCACGTTCTCCGGCTCGATCATTGCCTTCGGCAAGCTGTCCGGCCGCATCGGTGGCAAGCCCTTGCTGCTGCCGGCGCGTCACTGGCTCAATCTCGCCGGCCTGTTGGTCGTGATTTATTTCGGCGCCCAATTCCTGCGCGCTGGCTCGATCAGCGAAGGCATGACGCCGCTGATCGTGATGACGGTGATCGCGCTGCTTTTCGGCATCCACATGGTGATGGCAATCGGCGGCGCCGACATGCCGGTGGTGGTGTCGATGCTTAACAGCTATTCCGGCTGGGCAGCGGCCGCGACCGGCTTCATGCTGTCGAACGACCTGCTGATCGTCACCGGTGCGCTGGTCGGCTCCAGCGGCGCGATCCTGTCCTACATCATGTGCCGCGCGATGAACCGCAACTTCATCAGCGTGATCGCCGGCGGTTTCGGTTCCGAAGGCGCCAAGCCGGCTGCTGCCGGTGGTGCTGCACAGCCGGCAGGCGAGGTGGTTCCGGTCACTGCGGCCGAAACCGGCGAACTGCTGCGCGACGCCAAGAATGTGATCATCGTTCCCGGCTACGGCATGGCAGTTGCACAGGCGCAGCACACAGTGTTCGAGATTACCAAGCATCTGCGCGAGAAAGGCGTCAATGTGCGTTTTGGCATTCACCCGGTTGCGGGCCGTATGCCGGGCCACATGAACGTGCTGCTGGCCGAAGCCAAGGTGCCTTACGACATCGTGATGGAGATGGACGAGATCAACGGCGACTTCGGCGAGGCCGACGTCGCGATGGTGATTGGCGCGAATGACATCGTGAACCCGGCGGCACAGGAAGATCCGGGCAGCCCGATTGCCGGCATGCCGGTACTCGAAGTCTGGAAAGCAAAGACTTCGATCGTCATGAAGCGCAGCATGGCGTCCGGCTATGCGGGCGTTGACAATCCGCTGTTCTACAAGGAGAACAACCGGATGCTGTTCGGCGATGCAAAGAAGATGCTGGACGAAGTGCTGGGTGCGCTGAAGGCTGCCTGACCGGCTATCTGCCTGGAACGGAAAAGCCGCGCAATTGCGCGGCTTTTTCATTGGCGCCTACCGAACATCATCTGTTCCGCAAGCAGGCGTTTGGCTGGCCTTATTGCGTCGATCAGCGCCAGCGAGCTTCCCAGTATCGTTTGCGAGAGCGCACCATCCGGTGCGCTGGAAAAGATGCGCGCCAAGGTGTCGGTCAGTGCAATCGTGGTCTTGCGATCGGCATGCCGCAATTGTGCAAAGCGCAGCAGCATGTCCGGCGTCGCTTCCCGTGCCAAGAGGCGCGCGAGCACGGCTGCGTCGCGCAGGCCGAGATTCAATCCCTGGCCTGCGACCGGATGCAGCGTCTGCGCCGCATTGCCGATTGCCACCGTCCGCGCCGTCATTGCCATGTGCGCGTTCAAGCCGAGCGGATAGGCGGCGCGTGGTGTGATGGTAGTGAAGCGGCCGGCGCGGGAACCGAAGGCTTGTCCGAGTTGTTCCAGAAATTCGCTATCCGGCAGCGCCATCAGGCGCGCGGCGGTTTCCGGGCGCGTGCACCAAACCAGTGAATAACCATCATCCTGCGGCAGCAGCGCCAGCGGACCTTCGTCGGTGAAGCGCTCGAATGCGCAGTGCGCAAGCGGTGCGGTTGCTGTGACTTGCGCAATGATCGCCGTCTGGTCGTAGTCGCGCCGTTTCGAGCGTTCGCCCTGCTCGGAAAACACGCCGCCTTCTGCCTGAGCCATGATCTGCGTGCTGGCGGATTTGCCGTCGGCGAAGCGCAATTCGACTGCGTCTTCCTGCTCCGAGGTGCCGCTGACCTGCGCAGGTCGCAGCATCACGACTTGCGTCTGTTTTATGGCAGCGGCCATCGCGGTGACCAGCGTTCCGTAGCGCGCGACGTAGCCGAGAGCCGGCAAGCCGTATTCCTCACGGTCGATCTGCGTGCGACCGAAATGACCCCGGCGCGATACATGGATCCGGTGGATCGGGTCGGAGGCGACCGGCCAGATGCCCGCTTCTTCGAGAATCTGCGTGCTGCCGTACGAGAGCGCAATCGAGCGCGGGTCGGAGGAAACCTGATCGAGCGGCTTCGCGTCAATCAATGCAATGCGGTTCGCCGGTGCGCCGCGTTTGACGAGCAGCAGCGTCAGCGCCAAGCCGACCGGACCGGCGCCGCAGATCGCGATATCGAAATCGGTGGGGGCCATGTTCGAAAAATCAGCGTTTCATCAGCGCTTCGATATCGGCCACGGTTTTCGGCGCGGCGACAGTGATGATGTCGCAACCGTCTTCCGTCACCACCGCATCGTCCTCGATGCGGATGCCGATGTTCCAGAACTGTTCCGGCACGCCCGGCTCGGGGCGCACATAAATGCCCGGCTCGATGGTCAGCACCATGCCAGGCTGCAGCGCGCGCCATGCGCGTCCCTCGCCGGCCTCCGATTTTTCACGGTAGTCGCCGACGTCATGCACATCCATGCCGAGCCAGTGGCCGGTGCGATGCATGTAGAACTGGCGGTAAGCGCCTTTTTCGATGATGTCGTCCAGCGAGCCGACCTTGTTCTTGTCGAGCAGGCCGGTGTCGAGCATGCCTTGTGCAAGCACACGGACCGCCGCATCATGGCCGTCGGTGAACCGATTGCCCGGACGGGTTTCTGCGATTGCCGCTGCCTGCGCGGCAAGCACCACTTCGTACAGCGCCTTTTGCGGACCGCTGAACTTGCCGCTGGCCGGGAAGGTACGGGTGATATCGGATGCGTAGCTGTCGAGTTCGCAGCCGGCATCGATCAGCACCAGGTCGCCATCCCTGAGTTCCGTGTCTCCTGCGCGGTAATGCAGCACGCAGGCATTCGCACCGGTCGCGACGATCGAGCCGTAGGCGGGAAACTGCGAGCCGTGTCGGCGGAATTCATGCAGAAGTTCTGCTTCCAGATGGTACTCACGCAGGCCGGGGCGTGCCGTCTGCATCGCGCGCCGGTGCGCACCGGCCGAGATGTCGGCAGCGCGCTTCATGATCGCAATTTCGTCGGCATCCTTGAACAGCCGCATTTCGTCGAGCAGCATATGCACATCGTATGCCGCCGACGGCGCGACGACGCCGGCGCGTGCCTGCATGCGCACCGTCTGCAGCCACGACTGCACCTGTGCATCGAGCCGGCCGTCGCTGCCGAGCGCATAGAACAGCGCGGGCGCATCGGCCATCAGCTTCGGTATTTCGGTATCGAGCACAGAGATCGGATGTGCGGCGTCGAAGCCGAATGCCTCGCGCGCGGCTTCCGGCCCGTAGCGGTAGCCGTCCCAGATTTCGCGCTCGGCGTTCTTTTCGCGGCAGAACAGGATGGATTGATTCGTCTTGCCGGCCACCAGCACGATCACCGCTTCCGGCTCGGTGAAGCCGGACAAGTAATGGAAGTAGCTGTCGTGCCGGTAAGGATAGTCGGCATCGCGGTTGCGCATGACTTCCGGCGCGGTCGGAATGATCGCGACACCGCCGCCTTTGGCTTGCATCTGCGCCATCAAGGCGGCGCGCC
The DNA here is from genome assembly GCA_023420795.1 of Pseudomonadota bacterium. Lineage (GTDB taxonomy): Bacteria > Pseudomonadota > Gammaproteobacteria > Burkholderiales > Burkholderiaceae_D > Noviherbaspirillum. The sequence goes on along the minus strand of JAEZVM010000269.1, from coordinate 1,465 downwards.
GGGCTGCATAGGATTTCATATCGGAACTCCTTGTTCGCCGTTCAGTTTCGCCAGCCGCTCGGGCGTGCCAACGTCGGTCCAGTCGCCGCGGTAGATATCGCCGCCGACCTGGCCGCGCGCCGCGTATTCGCGCAGGATGGGCGCAATCGGCGCGGACTGGCCCGGCTCGATCGCATCGAAGATCTCCGGACGGTACACACCGATGCCGGAAAACGTGTGGCGCGTCTCGCCTTCATTGGCGATGGAAAAACTGTGCAGCGCGAAATCGCCCTTCGGATGATGCGGCGGATTCTTTACCAGGTACAGCCAGGCGACGTCGCGTTTGTCGAGCGGATGCGGATTGCCCCACGGGTCATTGTCCTGCAGCGCATCTTTCACCTGCTCGAAATCGAAATGCGGGCAATAGATGTCTGCGGCGATGGCAACGAACGGCTCTTCTCCCAGCAGATGGCGCGCCTTTGCGACACCGCCTGCCGTTTCCAGTGCGGTTCCTTCCGCGGAATAACTGATGCGCGCGCCGAATTTCGAACCATCGCCCAAGGCTTCCTCAATCATGTGGCCGAGATGCGCATGGTTGATCACGATGTCGGTGATGCCGGCCCGCACCAGATTCAGGATATGCCAGACGATCAGCGGCCGGCCGCGCACTTTCAGCAGCGGCTTGGGGCAGCTGTCTGTCAGCGGCCGCATGCGCTCGCCGCGTCCGGCGGCAAAAATCATTGCCTTCATAATGCGGCCTTTGTCAGAAGGTATAGCCGACCTGCGGCGCCTTTTCTTCCAGCTCGTCCAGCAGGCCGATCAGCGGCGCAAGCGCCTTGTAGCGACCGGCTGCCTTGCGCGTGTATTCCATCACTAGCGGCATGTCTTTCAAATAACCGTCCTTGCCGTCGCGGTGATACAGCCGGGCGAAGATGCCGAGCACCTTCAGATGCCGCTGCAGGCCCATGAATTCGAAGTCGCGGTAAAAGCTGTCGATGTCGTGGCTGACCGGCAGGCCGGCGCGCTTGGCACGCTCCCAATAACGGATCGCCCAGTCAAGCACCATTTCTTCGTCCCACTGGATGTAGGCATCGCGCAGCAGCGATACCAGGTCGTAGGTGATGGGGCCATATACCGCGTCCTGGAAATCCAGAATGCCGGGATTGCCCTGCGGGAGAACCATCAGGTTGCGCGAATGGTAATCCCGGTGCACATAGACCTGCGGTTGCGCCAGATTGTTTGCGAGCAGGGTGTCGAAGACTTTGTTCAGCGTCTCGGTCTGTTTGTCCGTCAATGTGACGCCGAGGTGCTTGCCGACATACCAGTCCGGGAAAAGCATCAGCTCGCGATGCAGCAGCGCACGGTCATACTCCGGCAGCACGTCGGGTTTGCTTTGCGCCTGGATCAGCACCAGCGAGTCGATTGCATCAATGTAAAGCTTGTGCGCGCTGTCCTGAGTGAGCTGGTGCAGGTAGGTGGTTGTGCC
>JAEZVM010000236.1 GCA_023420795.1 Pseudomonadota bacterium | reverse complement strand
CTGAACTGCGACGACTGGTGGTGCCAGGGCTACTCCGAACCCGGTTCCGGTTCCGACCTCGCCTCGCTGAAGACGCGAGCCGAGCGACAGGGTGACCATTACATCGTCAACGGACAGAAGACATGGACCACGCTGGCGCAGCACGCCGACATGATCTTCTGCCTGGTGCGCACTGATCCGAGCGCGCGCAAGCAGGAGGGCATCTCGTTCCTGCTGATCGACATGAAAACGCCGGGTATCACCGTGCGGCCGATCATCATGCTCGACGAAGACCATGAAGTGAACGAAGTCTTCTTTGACAACGTGAAAGTCCCGGTCGAGAACCTGATCGGCGAAGAGAACAAGGGCTGGACCTACGCGAAATACCTGCTCGGCCATGAACGCACGAATATCGCGGCAGTCGGCCGCGCGAAGCGTGAACTGCAGTTTCTCAAGCGCGTCGCCAATAATCAGCAGAAGAACGGAAAGCCGCTGCTCGAAGACCCGGTATATGCAGCCAAAGTCGCCAGCCTCGAAATCGAGATCATGGCACTGGAAATGACGGTGCTGCGCGTGCTGTCGGAAGAGAAGAGCAAGCGCGGCCCCGGTCCGGAAGCGTCGATGCTGAAGGTCAAAGGCACCGAAGTGCAGCAGATGCTGACCGAGTTGATGGTGGAAGCGGTCGGTCCGTATGCGATGCCCTTCGATGCGGCTTACCTCGAAGGAGAACATGAGCACAGCGTCGCGCAGGACGACGACGCCGCGCCGCTTGCGCCGTATTACTTCAACTATCGCAAGACTTCGATTTACGGCGGCTCCAACGAAATTCAGAAAAACATCATCACCCAGATGATTCTGGGACTGTGAGGCGACAATGGACTTCAACTACACCCCCGAGCAGCAGCAGTTCAAGGATGCGCTGCGCCGCTTCATCGACAAGGATTACAGCTTCGAGCATCGCAACAAGATCGTCCATTCCGCGCAAGGCGTGTCGGACGACGCATGGGCGACGCTGACCGAACTTGGCATGACTGCCTTGCCCGTCCCGGAAGAGCAGGGCGGCTTCAACGGTTCCGCCGTCGATATGATGGTGGTGATGCAGGAACTGGGGCGCGGCCTCGTCGTCGAGCCGTATTTCGCCACCGTGTTGAGTGCGCAGTTCCTGAAGCTCGCCGGCGGCCAGGACGCCTTGCTGGAACAGTTTGCAGGCGGCGAGCTGAAAATGGCATGCGCACTCGGCGAGAAACAGTCGCGCCATGAGCTGTTCAATATCGCGACTACCGCAAAAGCCGACGGCGATGGTTATGTGATCAACGGTACGAAAACCGTTGTCATTCATGGCGGGCAGGCAGGCTGCCTGATCGTATCCGCACGTACCGCAGGCGAGCAGCGCGATACCGACGGCATTTCCCTGTTTGTCGTGCCGGCGGATGCAGCAGGCGTGACGCGGCGCGATTACCGCACCATCGATTGCCAGCGTGCCGCCGACATCACGTTCGAGAACGTGCGTGTGCCGGCTTCCGCATTGCTGGGCAAGGCCGGTGCCGGTTGGGACATTCTGGATGCGGCAGCCGACTATGGCGCGACCCTGCTGTGCGCGGAAGCGGTCGGCGCGATGGATGCGCTCAATGCGGCGACTCTGGAATACCTGAAGACGCGCCAGCAGTTTGGCGTACCGATCGGTAAATTCCAGGCGTTGCAGCACCGGATGGCGGAAATGTTTATGCAGGCCGAGCAGGCGCGTTCGATGGCGACGCTGGCAGCGGTGAAGGTGGCGTCGGCAGACGCGACTGAACGTCGCCGCACGGTATCCGCAGCAAAGGCCCGCGTCGGCCAGGCATTGAAATATGTCGGCCAGCAGGCGATCCAGCTGCACGGCGGCATGGGCGTGACCAACGAGCTGCCGGCCGCGCATCACTTCAAGCGCCTGACGATGATCGAAACGACGCTGGGTGATACCGACCACCATCTGGCACGCTTCGCCGCGCAGCCGGGTTTCAGGAACGCAGCCTGATTTCACAAGGAGACGAACATGTCGCAATCGAAGTGGTATTTCGAGGATTTCGAGGTCGGCAAGACCATTGACGTGGGAACGCGGGCCGTGACGGAAGACGAGATCATCGACTTCGCGAAGCAGTTCGATCCGCAGCCGTTCCACATCGACAAGGATGCCGCGGCAAAGTCGATGTATGGCGGCATCATCGCGAGCGGCTGGCATACCTGCGGCATGATCATGCGGCTGATGGTTGACGGCTTTTTGAACAATGCGGCCAGTCTCGGATCTCCGGGCGTCGATGAAATCCGTTGGATCAAGCCGGTGCGCGGCGGTGATACCCTGACAGTGACCACCACCGCGCTGGAAGCGCGTCCGTCCGGCAGTCGCCCTGACCGTGGTGTGGTCGTCACGCTGTGGCAGGCGAAGAACCAGCACGGCGAGGTGGTCGCGACGATCAAGGGCATGGGCATGTTCCAGCGCCGGCCGCAAGGCTGAGCCGGGCTTCAGGCCAATACGACAAGGGAGGCAGCATGCGCATCATCGCATCCATCGAAGAACTGAAGGGTTTGGTCGGACAGGAAGTGGCGGTTACCGACTGGTTCGCAATCGAGCAGGAACGGGTCGGGCTATTCGCGGATGCGACTGGCGACCACCAGTGGATCCATCTTGATACGGAGCGCAGCCGCCGGGAGTCGCCCTATGGCGGCACCATCGCGCACGGCTTTCTCACCTTGTCGCTGCTGCCGATGATGATGGAAGGCGCAGTCTCGATGCCGGCTCCGAAACTGGCGGTGAACTATGGCCTGAACAAGGTGCGTTTTCCGGCGCCGGTGCCGGTCGGCAGCCGTATTCGCGGCCGGATGATGCTGCTGGAGGTGGAGGACATCGACGGCGGCACGCAGATCGTCTGGAAGGTCACGATGGAACGTGAAGGCAGCGACAAGCCCGTGTGCATTGCGGAATCGATCGTGCGCCGCTACGACTGATTCCGGGAATTGAAGAAGCTTGAAGGCCGGGTCTCGCAGGAGGCCCGGCCTTTTTTGTATGGTTCCTCAGACATTTCTGTGGGTTAAAGGTACGCTATCGCGCAGGTTGAGCCAGGGAGGAGCGCGATGGAAAGCAAAGAGTTGTACCGGCATTTGCTGGGCTTGAATGAGCCGTGGACGGTGGAG
>JAEZVM010000223.1 GCA_023420795.1 Pseudomonadota bacterium | reverse complement strand
GCATAAAGAGAAGTCGTGATGCGCGCGCCCGCAAGTGCGATATGCGCGGTCAGGGCCACCAGTATGAGTTGCAGCAACTGCGGGGAGGGGAACACGGAATACCAGTCGGGAGCCTGTAAGGCATGGGTGAGAAAAAAATTCCAGAAGAAAATATAGCGTATTGCCCTCCGTTAAAATAGCGGGATGAACGCAATTATTTCCCTCGCTTCACTCGCTGAATCTTCTGTCAACGATATCGATTTTGAACGTCGTTTCGGCGGTATCGCGCGTCTTTATGGCGCTGCGGCGCTGGAACGTTTTCGCACGGCACATGTGTGCGTGATCGGCGTGGGCGGAGTTGGATCCTGGGTGGTCGAAGCACTGGCAAGAAGTGCAATCGGCCGCATCACGATGATCGATCTCGACAATGTGGCAGAGTCCAACGTGAACCGCCAGATCCATGCGCTGACCGATACGCTTGGCAAGGCCAAGGTCACTGCACTGGCGGAACGAATCGCGCAGATCAACCCATATTGCCGCGTCACCGAAATTGAGGATTTCATCACGCCGGAAAATCTCGATGAGATGATCGGTAATGGCCATTACGACTATGTTATCGATGCAATCGACAGCGTGAAGGCAAAGACCGCGCTGATTGCCTACTGTCGTGAAAAGAATATCCGGCTGATCACCATCGGCGGTGCCGGCGGCCAGATCGATCCGACCAAGATCGAGATCCGGGATCTTTCCCGCACCGAGCAGGAGCCGCTGCTGGCGAAGGTACGCAAGCGCTTGCGCGCGCAGCATGGGTTCCCTCGTGGAATGAAAAACAAGTTCGGCATCGAAGCGGTCTTTTCCACCGAGCCGCTGCGCTTTCCGGAAACTGCGGAAGCATGTGCGATCGATGCGGAAAACGACAATGGCGGCGTCACCGGCCTGAACTGCGCCGGCTTCGGCTCGACAATGGTAGTGACTGCCAATTTCGGACTGGTGGCGGCAGCGCGCGTGCTGCAGAAGCTGGCTGCCGAAGCCGGGATGAAATAAGCGAACAACCGGCCTTATTCCATGGGCTTTTCTTCGCCTCCTCTTTCATCGGGTAGCCAGCATCTTTCATCCAGCGAGCGCGACGCGACCAGCTCGTAAACCGCGCCCTCCGCCTTCGTCACCGATTGCACCAGTGCGACATGGCTCGCTCGCCACGGAATCGGCGCGAACGCAAGATCGGGCGGCAGTGATGCATCGCGCGCCAGCGTGATGTGCGGCTTGAATTTTTTCTGGTTGTCGAATGCGATGCCGCGCTCCGTCAGCGCTTCCGACAATTGCTGCTGCAGCATCACTAAGGCGTCGGGCACCTGATGCATGCCGACCCATGCGATGCGGTTGCGGGGAAAATAACCGACACGATCCAGCGACAGCATTGCGGCCGGCGCGGAAAGCCGGGAAAGCGCGTCTTTCGCATCGGGTAGCAGCGCGGCAGGCTGCTGGCCCAGGAATGCAAGCGTTAGGTGCAGATTGCTATAAGGGATGGTTCGCCCGCGCATCGGCGCCTGCAGCTGCATTAGTGCCGCCCGTGTTGCATCGTCGGGCCATAACGCGAAGAAGAGGCGCAGCGTATCTGACGTACTGGCATTCATGAGGTTTCCGATCCCGTGCCGGCTGATACGGCAAGATAGCATGCTGATTGCCTGGCCGGCATGAGACGCATCAGTGGCACAGTGCTGCGCCATTGTCGGTGAAGCCATCTTTTGTCACCGGCAGAAATTCCCATTCATAGCCGATGTCCTTCAGCACCAGTTTGAGGATGCCATGCGTGGAATTGTCGCTGACCACGCTGTCCGGCTTGGGAAATAACATCGGGGTCAACTTGGCGCCGCCAGTGCCGACAATGAACTGCCGGATGCCGCGCTTGTCGTTGCGTTGTCCATTGCTGTCGATCGGTACGAAGCGCTCGTAATTGTGGTCATGCGAGCTCAGTACCAGTTCTGCACCCGCTGCATCGAGCATCGTCCATGCCTCATCCATCTGCGGATTGTTGCCATGGCCGCCGGAGCTGTAGCGCGGATGGTGCCAGAACGCGAGCATGCAGCGGTGTGTGCTTTTCGCGAGGTCATCGCGCAGCCATTCGAGCTGTGTCGCGTGCTGCTCCGGCCGCAGGTAGCTGTTGAGAGAGATGATGTGCCAGTTGCCGAGATCGAAGCTGTAATAGCCGCGCCGTTCCGGTCCCGCCGCCGCGCCGAAATAGGTGTAATAGCCTGCGGCCAGCGGCGAATAGTATTCATGGTTGCCCGGCGTCGGATAAGTGCGGGCCTTGAACTTTCCCCAGGTCGGTTCATAGCAGTCGGTGAATTCACTCAGCAATCCGACCGGATAGGTATGGTCGCCCAAGCTCAGTACGACAGCGTCCTTGTCGGCCGCAAGGCGGGAGACGATCATTGCTGCGGTCCTGGCCGCGCCGCTGTATTGCGGGCCGCGATCCTTGCAGTCGGCAATATCGCCGGCGGTATATATAGTGATTCCCTTGTCCGCCATGAGCACGGCGCGATTCGCGGTTTCGCGGGCGGCCTTATCCGATTCGCAGCCGGCAAATATGACTGCAAGCGCAGCAAGGAAAATGAGTTTGATGATGATAATTGGGCTGCCGGCAAAGCTCATCGATTCGCCTCGATCATGGATTCGTCCTTTGTGAAATCGGGAATGAAACCGGCAATCTGGTTTGGCCGGCATTGAAAGGTCTGTATTGTAGGGGGATTGCCTGCAGCAGGGCAGGCCATGTCGCAGACGCCGGGGCGTCCGCTAACGTGGTAGCGCGAGGATATTAGACAGCAGAGGATGAATCGGATTAGCCGTAGCTTGGCCGGTCAAAATTCCTGCTCTCTCAAGGCGCGCTTCGCTCTTTCTTCCGCTGCCTGCCAAGCCTCGCCTTCGGTTGGGAAGCTGCCTGCGGGAATATAGGTCTCCGCTTCCTGCGGCTCGCGCGTCAGGCGGACATAGACCTGCGCCTCATACTGGCCATCCGGCTGCTTGCTGGTGAGAATGCGCGCAAGATGGGTGCCGCTTTGCAGTATGCGACCGGCAGAGCTTCCATTACCGTCGCCGTTGTTCTGTATGGCGCCGATTAAGCTCTGATCCTTTTCCAATTCTTCCTGGCTGGGTGGCTTCTCGCCGCTGCCGATGTCCGACTCGTTCATCCAATGCCCGTACTGTGCCATGACTGTCTCCTTTGCAGCGGCATCCTTCGGATGCCGTTTTTCTATGATGGCCGGGTGAACAGATAGTTCTGCCACGCACTTGTACCAGGCATAGCCCAGCCAAGTAAAAAATTATCTGCCGGCCTCGGCAGGCAACGGATGATGCATATCAAATCCTTCCTTGGGCATTCCGTCTAATTTCTCTACAGAGACAAAATCGCGAAAGCGAATGGAGCGTGCATATGGCCAGCAAGGCTGAATACGACAAATATGCGGCCGAATTGACGCAACGGTTTGACGAGCTGACCCGCTGGGCAATAGAGAACTGGCCGAAGAAGGAATTCCCCTTGCTGGATTCAGACTTCAGCGCGTCGCGCAGGGAACTTGGCGAGATATTGGGCCCGAAGCTGGGCGACGCCGGGGATGAGAATCCGCCGTCACCGCCCGACGACGAGTCGGGACAGTTCATCGATATGAATCCGATGCCTTGGCCATGAAGCGGGTTGCGTTCCTATAACTCTAATTTGATTGACTGAACGAGAGGTAACCATGATTCAACGAATGAAGCGAATTTTTATCTGCATGCTGGTGACGACTTTTGGCTTTGTCGGCTTCACGCAGACGGTACAGGCCGCGATGATCGGAACCGAACAGGTGCATGCGGCCAATATCGCGCAGCAGAATCGCGCCAGGATCGCCGCCGCGCTGGATCGGCCGGAGGTGATGTCGCAACTGGAACAAATGGGTGTCAGCAAGACCGATGCGCAGGAGCGCGTTGCCGCGCTGACCGATGAAGAGGCCGCAAATCTTGCCGGCCAGATCGACAGCTTGCCGGCAGGCGGTGATGTGGTCGGCGCGCTGGTGCTCATTTTCGTGATCCTTCTGGTGACCGATATTCTCGGACTGACCAAGGTCTTCCCGTTTACACGCTCAAGAAGGTAAATGCATCGTTTCACCGAGCGTCTGCAGCATTTCCTCCTGCGCGGCGCGGCGTTTGCGCTGGCGCTGCTATTGGCGGCCTGCGCCACGCAGACGCGGTCGCTACTGCAGTCGGGTTCGGCGGATCTGCCGCGTCGCATCGAATTGAGCGCGACACTTTTTTTTCCGCAAGAGCGTTATCAGTGCGGCCCTGCTGCACTGGCGATGTCGCTTCAGACGTCCGGAATCGCCGTCACGCCTGAGGCGCTGGTGCCGCAGGTTTATGTGCCGCAGCGCGAAGGCAGCCTGCCGCCGGAAATGCTTGCCGCAGGTCGGCGCAACGGGGCGGTCAGCATGACCATTCCACCGAGGCTTGATGCACTGCTGGCGGAGCTTGCGGCTGGCAATCCGGTGATTGTCCTGCAGAATCTCAGTCTCCCGATATCTCCGCTCTGGCACTATGCGCTGGCGATCGGATACGACCTGGACCGTGCGGAGATCATCCTGCGCTCAGGCACGACCGAGCGTGAAGTGATGCCGCTCTCGACCTTTGAGCACACTTGGAAGCGCAGTGGCTACTGGGGCATGGTGACTGTTCCGCCGTCCCGCTTGCCTGCGACAGCGGAGGAGGGCGCTGCAGAAGCGGCGCTGGTCGCATTCGAGAAATCGGCCGGGGCTGTGCATGCACGCACGGCCTACGCGAACGCGCTGCGCCGCTGGCCGCATAATCTTGCGCTGCAATTGGGCTATGGGAATGCCGCGTATGCGGAGGGGGATCGCCTTGCTGCTGCGGTCGCATTCCTGCACGCGACCGAAGACCATCCGGACAGCGCGCCTGCCTTTAACAATCTCGCGACGGTTCTGTCGGAACTCGGCGAATTCGATCAGGCTCGTCAGGCAGCGGAACGCGCAGTCACGCTGGGAGGCATCTGGCGGGACACTGCCCAGGCGACACTGCAGTCGGTCAAGGATGCGCAAAGCGCGGCGCAGAGTTCGCCGCCTCGTTCAATCTCGCCGGTAAACAACTGACGAAACCGCAAACAATCACACCGTCAGCTCCGGGCGCCGTTTCGACACACCCAGCTCCTGTTCCAGCGCATGCGCAATCTGCAGTAGAGCGAATTCGCCCTGATGGCGTCCGACGATCTGCATGCCGACCGGCAGGCCGTCATCGGTAAAAGCGCAGGGCAGGGAGAGCGCCGGATGCGTGGTGGCGGTGATCAGGTAGCAGGAGCGCATCCATTCGATATAGCTATACATCTGCACACCGTCGATCTCGGTGATGTATTGCTGCTCGATCGGAAAGGGCGGGACCTGATTCACCGGCAG
>JAEZVM010000213.1 GCA_023420795.1 Pseudomonadota bacterium | reverse complement strand
CGTGGGTTGTGCGAGGTTGCCTTCTGCTCGATCGAGATCGCCGGCGATAGACCTTCGATGAGATCGACATCCGGCTTCTCCATCAGCTGAAGGAACTGGCGCGCGTATGCCGACAGCGATTCCACATAGCGCCGCTGGCCTTCCGCATACAGCGTGTCGAATGCGAGCGACGATTTACCGGAGCCGGACAATCCCGTGATGACGATCAGCTGGTTGCGTGGCAATTCCAGATTGATGTTCTTGAGATTGTGCGTACGGGCACCGCGGATTTTTATTTCTTCCATGAACTGCTTTCAACTTGGGCCGAAGTCAGGCCGAATACGGGTCAACCTGATACTATAACGGGTTTTGAAGCCGCTCGTACCCAGCCAGCCTGCTCGACTTTTCCCTCATGTCTTCCATTCCCGCCGTCGAACCAAGCTCCCGCATGACCCGTCTCGAAATCCGTGCCAGTTTGTCATTGGCATCGATTTTTGCGCTGCGCATGCTCGGCATGTTCCTGATCCTGCCGGTCTTCGCGGTACACGCAAAGTCGATGCCGGGCGGCGAAAGCGCGACCATGGTCGGGCTGGCAATGGGGATTTACGGTTTGACGCAGTCCTTCGGGCAGATTCCCTTTGGCGTCGCATCGGACAAGTATGGGCGCAAGCGTGTGATCGTCATCGGCCTGGTGCTGTTCGCGCTCGGATCGTTCATCGCAGCGCTGGCGAGCGATCTGATGTGGGTAATCGTCGGCCGCGCGCTACAGGGCGCCGGCGCAATCTCCGCCGCAGTCACCGCATTCATCGCGGATTCGACGCGCGACGAGCACCGGACCAAGGCGATGGCGATGGTCGGTGGTTCGATCGGCCTGACTTTCGCCGTGTCGCTGATCGCGGCGCCGGTGATGTACAACGTGATCGGCATGGGCGGAATTTTCGCACTGACCGGAATCCTGTCCGTGCTGGCGATTTTCGTCGTCCTCTACATCGTGCCGGCTGCACCGCAGAAACCGCTGGCGAGCCAGGTGCCATTTTCGTCCGTGCTAGCGAACGCTGAACTCATGCGTCTGAATTACGGCGTGTTTGCGCTGCATACGGCGCAGATGGCGATGTTCGTCGTGGTGCCGTCGGCGCTGGTGCAGTACGCCGATTTGCCGGTCGCGGCGCACTGGAAAGTGTATCTGCCGGTGGTGCTGGCGTCTTTCGCACTGATGCTGCCGCCGGTCTTCGTTGGCGAAAAGCGCGGCAAGATGAAGCAGGTATTTCTCGGTGCGATCGGCCTGATGCTAGTCGTTCAGGCTGGCTTCTGGATGTTCATGTTGCAGCCCGTGCACTGGTCGGTGCTGGTCCTGCTGCTGCTGGCATTTTTCGTTGCCTTCAATATCTTGGAAGCCTCGCAGCCGTCGCTGGTGTCGCGCATCGCTCCGCCCGCAGCCAAGGGAGCAGCGCTGGGCGTGTACAACACCCTGCAGGCGCTTGGTCTGTTCTGCGGCGGCGCCCTCGGCGGCTGGCTGCAGCAGCATGTTGGCGCATCGTCCGTGTTCGCGGTCGGCGCTGTGCTGACTATTGTCTGGCTTATAATTGCCGCAGGCATGAAGAACCTTCCGCGTCGCGGCACGGCCCCATCCCCCGCCTGATCCGCACCACGATTACATTAAGTCAGTTTTAGGAGAAATTTATGGCATCGGTCAATAAAGTCATCATCGTCGGTAATCTTGGCCGCGATCCCGAAACGCGCTACATGCCAAGCGGCGAGGCCGTCACCAGCATTTCAGTTGCCACCACCGACAAATGGAAAGACCGGCAGACCGGCGAACAGCGCGAAGCCACCGAATGGCACCGCATCTCTTTCTTCAGCAAGCTGGCGGAGATCGCCGGCCAATACCTGAAAAAAGGCTCGCAGGTCTATGTTGAAGGCCGACTGAAAACCCGCAAGTACACCGACAAGGACGGCGTTGAAAAGTACGCAACCGAAATCGTTGCAGACACCATGCAAATGCTCGGCGGCCGCCAGGGCATGGGTGGTGGTGCTCCGATGGACGATGGCTATGGCAGCGCACCGGCACCGCGTCAGAACGCGAACGCTGGAGGCGGAGCGGCACGCGGCGCTTCGCGACCGGCACCGAATTTCAGTGATATGGATGACGATATTCCGTTCTGAGCCGCACTCCACATCCTGACCATTGAACCGGCCCTTCTCAGGGCCGGTTTTCCTTTGTGACCTTGCTAATACAGCTGTCACAACTCACCGGAAAATCTTGAGCCGACTAAAGCGGCGCTGGTAACATATCTCCTTCTCTACGGCAAACCATTGTTTTTACGCTGAAATTGCAGCAAACGCCGTTCATTCCTTATTTTATTGGCAATAAAATCATGAACACTCAAAATGCCGCGGCATATGACGTTGCGCTGCAGCGCGAGGTTGCGGAACTGATCATAGAGGCATTGAATCTGGAGATGGCTCCGGACGATATCAATCTGGATGATCCACTGTACGGCGACGGTCTGGGACTGGATTCGATCGATGTGCTGGAAATCGCGCTGGTGGTTTCCAAGCGCTACAAGCTGCAGCTGCGTGCTGATAGCGAAGACAATCACCGCATCTTC
>JAEZVM010000191.1 GCA_023420795.1 Pseudomonadota bacterium | reverse complement strand
CAGCGGGGTTTGCGACTGTCCCCGGCCAAGACCAAGATCGTACATATCGACCAAGGCTTCGACTTCCTTGGGTGGAATTTCCGGAAGTACAAAGGAAAACTGCTCATCAAGCCGAGTAAGAAGAACGTGAAAGCGTTCTATGAAAAGCTGAGGAAGGTGATCGGCGACCATCTGACGGTGAAGCAGGAGGAACTGATCCGACTGCTGAACCCGATGCTACGGGGTTGGGCGCAGTATCACAGCCCCGTAGTGGCCAAGCAGACATTCTCGCGCATGGAGTCGCTGCTGTTTTGGCGGCTGATGCGGTGGGCCAAGCGCAGACATCCGAAGAAAAATACTGGCTGGATTCGTCAGAGATATTGGCGGCCGGTCGGCGATCGGAACTGGGTGTTTGCTGCAGACGTTGCAACGAAGGATGGCAGCAAAGGTGTGATGGAGCTGTATTCGCTCGCGGGTACGCCCATCGAGCGTCACAAGAAGGTCAAGGGAGGCTATCACCCCTACGACCCGCAATGGGAAGCATATGGCGAAACCCTCCGGCAGGAGCGTATGTTGCAAAACATGAGCTACCGAAAGGAATGGACGAGGCTGTATGCTGACCAGCGCGGCTTGTGTGCGCACTGTGGATACGAGATGGACTTGGACACCGGATGGCATGACCACCACATTGAGTACCGTGTGGCGGGAGGTTCCGACGCCCTTGGCAATCGCGTATTATTACACCCTAACTGTCATGCCCAAGTGCACAGCCTTGGGTTGGATGTGGTGAAACCGGTTCCCGTATAGGAACTTTTGCTGTGCTTGAGCCGTGTGCGATGAAAGTCGCACGCACGGTTCTTAGGGGGGAGGGTTCTCGCAAGAGGGCTCCTCCTACCCTACTCTTCATTACGATCAAAACATGCCTACTAATCCTTCAGAGCTGAAAGCCAGCGGCTTGAAAGCCACGCTACCCCGGCTCAAGATCCTCGATATCTTCCAGAACAGTGAAGTACGCCATCTGAGTGCGGAAGATGTATACAAAATTCTGCTGGCCGAAAATATGGATGTCGGTTTGGCAACGGTTTATCGTGTGCTGACACAATTCGAGCAGGCTGGCCTGCTGCATCGCAATCACTTCGAGACCGGAAAAGCGGTTTTCGAACTCAATGAAGGTTCACACCATGACCATCTGGTGTGCCTGGATTGCGGTCGGGTGGAAGAGTTCTTCGACGAAGAAATTGAAAAGCGCCAGCAGCGGATTGCCAAGGAACGCGGCTTCGATATCTCCGAGCATGCGTTGGCGCTTTACGGACATTGCAATAAAAATAACTGCCCGCATCGGCCCCGCTAGATTTCCCGGAGAGGCTCCGTGTAAGCCTGCCGATGCAGCTCTGATGCTGCATCAAAGAAGTATAAAAACAAGTTCAATAAATAATGGCATCAGAAACAAGAAGTTCGCCTCGCAAGAACTTGCGTGCGCAGGCTAGAGTCGTCCTGCCCGGGCTTACTCCGCTGAAGGCAAAGACGATAGACATTTCGATGGGCGGCGTTTCTCTCATCATGGCTGAGCAGCTTCCGGTCGGAAAAAGCTGCACTGTTGCATTCGAGGCCCCGCTGAACGGCAACGTGGTGCGGGTTGTCGCCGTGGCGAACGTCATCTACACCATTTTGAAAGGTATCGACGGATACCGGACCGGGATGCAGTTTGTCGAGATCGATGCAGCCAACAACAAGGCGCTTGCCGAACTCATGTTCTGAACAGCATATGCTGTGCTGTCAAGAATGGCTTAGCGCGTTCGACAGCAGCTTCGCGGTGATATCGACGATTGGAATCACCCGCTCATAGGCCATCCGGGTCGGGCCGATCACTCCTAGTGTGCCGACGATCTTGCCGTTGACTTCATAGGGGGCAGTGACGACGCTCATCGCATCCACCGGCACCAGTTGCGATTCGCCACCGATGAAAATCTGCACGCCGGTCGCCTTGCTCGATACATCGAGCAGCTGCATCAGGCTGGTTTTTTGCTCGAAGAGGTCGAACAGTTTGCGCAGCGAAGTCATGTTGGACGCGAGATCAGTCACGCTCAGCAGATTGCGCTCGCCGGAAATCACCACATCATCGGCGGACTCCGCCATCGCGTCGCTGCCGGCTTCCACTGCCGCCTGCATCAGGCGCGTCATGTCGTCGCGCAACTGGCGCAATTCACCTTGCAGGCGCGCGCGCACTTCCTCGAAGCTGCAGCCGGCGTAATGCTGGTTGATGTAGTTGGCGGCCTGCACCAACTGGGACGGCGTATAGTCCACGTCGGTCAGCAGCAGGCGGTTCTGCACCTCGCCGTTGGGCGCAACGATCACCAGCAGGATGCGCTTCTCGGAGAGACGCAGGAATTCGATCTGCTGGAATACCGATTCATGCTTCGGGGTCATCACCACGCCTGCGAATTGCGACAGCGACGACAAGACCTGGGCTGCGTTGGCGATGATCCTGTGCGGGGAGTTGGTTTGCAGGCGCGGCTGCAGTTTCGATTCCACCGTGGTTTCATCGATCGACTGCACCGTGAGCAGGGTATCGACGAATACACGGTACCCGCGCGGCGTCGGCACACGGCCGGCCGACGTATGGGGGCTGGAAACAAAGCCCATCTCTTCCAGATCGGCCATGATGTTGCGAATGGTCGCCGGCGACAGATCCAGCCCGGAAATCTTTGACAATGCACGCGAGCCGACCGGCTGGCCGTCGGCGATATACCTTTCGACCAATGCCTTGAGCAGGGTTTGTGCACGAGTATCGAGTTGCATACGGTTATTTTATGCGAGCCAGTATGGGGCGGGCTAGATTACATCGTTGTCCTATGTTGCTTTCAGGCCCGAGTTGTCAGGCGCTTATTGTTCATTCAGCCATTGTTCCAGTTCATACAGACTCGCACACACCACGTGCGGGCGCACATCGTCTGGTAGCGATCGTGCCGGTCCCAGCTCCGGGCGATTCATCCATACCGCGCGCATGCCCGCATTCTGCGCACCTTGGACATCGAGCAAGGGATCGTCGCCGACATACACCGCCTCGTGCGGCGCCACCTGAAGCCCGTCGCAGGCGGCATGGAAGATTGCGGCGTCCGGTTTGGCGCAACCGAACCGATGCGCGGCCACCGATGTCTGGAAGAAGTGCGCAATCCCTATGGCCTCCAGATCTGCAACGCCGTTCGATATCGATCCCAATTGCAACCTGCCTCGCAAGTTGGCAAGGGTCGGCAGCACGTCGTCAAACGGTGCAACTTCATTGCGGGCTTTTGAGAACACCGTCATTGCCTGATCCACCATTGCTACATCCTCGCCGCATTCGTGAAATGCTTCGACCAGCACTGCATGTCGCAGCGCCCGCAGATCGAGCTGATAGACCGGATCGGTCGCCATCAGTGCCTGCCGCCGCCTGCGCATGCTGTCGATCGTGACTCGGCTGGCAACCGCCGGGGTGTGGCGTTTGAGCCAGTCATACAGCAGGCTTTCCGCCCGCTCGATGACAGGAACGATGGGCCACAACGTGTCGTCCAGATCGAATAAAACAGCTTTGATAACAGACATATGGAACCTGAATGAATTGTTTCAACCGGGATGCGCTGTAATGGACCGCTAAATTATGGTCTAATCTGCAGCATGTTGCCTTCCCAGCCACTTGCCAAACCGCTCGCTTTCAAGACCGTTGCCATCATCGGTAAGTACATGGCCGCCGGTATCGAGCAATCGCTGTCGGATATTGCGCAATTCCTGACCGCCTCGGGGCATGCCATCGTATTCGAAAAGGAGACGGCACAACACGTTTCCTTGCCCGGCGCGGCAATGATGACGCCCGCCGAGATCGGACAGCATGCCGATGTGGCCATCGTCGTCGGCGGCGATGGAACGATGCTCGGCATCGCGCGCCAACTCGCTCCTTACAAGGTGCCGCTGATCGGCATCAACCAGGGTCGGCTTGGTTTCATGACCGACATCTCGCAGGAAGGCATGATCCCGGTGCTTGCCGACATGTTGAGCGGCAAGCTCGAATCCGAGCAACGCAGCCTGCTCGAAGGCTCAGTGATGCGCGACGGCGAAACCATCTTCCATGCGCTTGCGTTCAACGATGTCGTGGTTTCTCGCGGGGCAACAGCCGGCATGGCGGAGCTGAAGGTCGAGGTCGATGGCCGCTTCATGTACAACCAGCGCTCCGATGGTCTGATTGTTTCTACACCGACAGGTTCCACCGCGTATGCCTTGTCGGCGGGAGGACCGCTGCTGCATCCGAGCCTTTCCGGTCTGGTGCTGGTGCCAATCGCGCCGCATGCCTTGTCGAACCGTCCGATTGTCGTGCCGGATGCCTGCACGATCGAGATCGAAATCATGGGCGGGCGCGACATCAGCGTGAACTTTGATATGCAGTCGCTTGCCAGCCTGCAGCATCATGACCGCATCATCATCAAGCGTTCGGCGCATACCATTACCTTCCTTCATCCGCAGGGCTGGAGCTATTACGATACCCTGCGCGAGAAGCTGCATTGGCACGAATACCCATCCGTGGCCGGCCAGTTAAAATAACGGGCCTGTTTTCGCCACAAGAATAAATTCCATGCTGCGCACACTTTCCATTCGCGATTTCGTGATCGTTGATTCGATCGAATTGGAGTTTTCGCCCGGGTTTACCGTATTTACCGGCGAAACCGGCGCGGGCAAATCAATACTGATTGATGCATTGACACTGGCACTCGGCGGGCGCGGCGATGCCAGCGCGGTGCGCGAGGGAGCGGCTAAAGCCGACATCACGGCGGAATTCGCGACCGACGAGCGGATTGACGGCTGGCTGATCGAGCACGAGTTTGGCAACGATGAGGGTGGTGTATTGCTGCGCCGCGTGATCGACAACGCCGGCCGCTCCAAGGCATTCATCAATGGCATTACCGCTACTGCAGCGCAACTGCGCGAGCTGGGCGAAATGCTGGTGGACATTCACGGCCAGCATGCGCACCAGTCGCTTCTGAAAACAGACGCGCAACGCGTGCTGCTCGACAGCCAGGCCGGCCTGCAGGATGAGGCGAGGGCGGTTGCCGTCGCCTACAAGGCATGGCGCACGCTGGCGAAGCAGCGGGAAGAATTCGAAGCCAACGCAAAGAACGTGCTGCTGGAG
>JAEZVM010000186.1 GCA_023420795.1 Pseudomonadota bacterium | reverse complement strand
GCTGGACCAGATAATCAGGGAATTGATCGAAACCGTCATTTCCTCACGCTACTTCTCGATCGCACTGACAGAAGTAAAACCAGCGTTCCACCTCGGCAGACTGGATTCGGAAAAAGTGACCAGCAAGGCCGCCTACTACCTTTCGGTGACAGCCGACATGGCTCCCGCTGAGCTGGTCGAAACCGTTCCGCAACGTATCAAGATCGGAGCACCCGATGATGTGGACAGAATGGTCTCGTCGGCCATGCCTGGGGTACGCCTGATGTCCGCACCGCAGGTGCCGGCGTCCATACCGGTACGGCCTGGTTGCTACTACTTCTCCGTTGAACCGCACGGTGCGCTGTACGAACGCATGATCGCCTCGAACGCGATCATGATCTACGTTCCGTCCGGCTTCACCAATCTCAAACTCGAACTGTTCGCCGTCACACAATGACTACCGACACGCTCATCCCCAATCCGGTTACCCGGGCACCATCGCTGTACGGCGAGGCGGTTCCGCCACGCCAAGGCCAAAACCATGCTCCGCGCACTCTGGTAGAGCTGATGCATGACGGTTTCTATCTGCTGTTACTGCTAAAGAATCGCTATGCACCTGCGGACGCTGCACAATTCTCCGTTCAGGTAAAGAACCTGCTCGACAGCTTCGAACGCAACGCACGCCGCCTGAGTGCGTCCGCGGACGACGTGTATGCAGCAAAATATGCATTCTGCGCCGCCATCGACGAGACCATCCTGAGTTCGGACATGGCAATTCGCGATGTGTGGGAACGCGCCCCGTTGCAGCTGATGCTTTTTGGCGATCAGCTGGCCGGTGAGAATTTCTATCTGGAGCTGGAAAAAGTGCGGCATCGCGGCCAAGCGAGCGTACAGGCGCTGGAAGTCTTCTACATGTGCCTGCTTATCGGGTTCCAGGGCAAGTACGCGCTCGAAGGAAAGGAAAAACTGAACTACCTGATCGCCACGCTGGATAAGGAAATCACGCATCTCAAGGGCAAGCGCGCTCAATTCGCGCCGCACTGGAAGTCGCCAGACAACATCAAGCACATGATGAAGGCGGAAGTTCCGATGTGGGTCATCGGTGCCGCGCTGGCTTTCATGGGGATTGCAATCTATGCCGGTTTAAGCTGGCTGCTGGCTCATCACACCAACGACATGCTTGGGAACTACTTCGAGGTAATCAAGCTGTCTCCCAAAGTGGCCCACATAACGATCAGCCTGCCGTAGCCCCTGACTTCCGATGCGATTCCAAAGATGCACAATACAGCCAGCTCGCCCTCTTTCGCCTTGCCCCTATCCAATCAGAGCAATCTCAACCCGCGAACTCTTTTGCATGGCTTGTCGCAGCACGCACGCCTGATTTCACTCGAAACCAGGTTCGACGCTGACTCCCTGGTGGTTGAGCGTTTCTCGGGGCAGGAGGCAATGTCCGAGCTGTTCCGCTTCGAAGTCGATTGCCTGGCAGGATCGCCCAACCATCCGCTGAAGGCACTGATCGGAGAGGAAGCTTGCCTGCGGCTGCGACTTGCAAATGGCGGCATGCGTCGTATTCACGGAATCGTCACCCGCGCTCTGGAATTGGGGAGCAACGGCAGCCTCGCTCGCTACCGGCTCACGCTCGAGCCCTGGATGCACGTCCTCACCCTGCGGCGAGACAGCTACGTCTACCAAGACATGACTGTCATCGAGATCATGGAGAACGTGCTTCGCGATTATCCGAATGCCATTTATCGAATCGACGTCAAAACCGCTCTTCCCAAGCGTTCACTTACGCTGCAGTATCGGGAAAGCGATTACGCTTTCATCATTCGCCTGCTGGCGGAAGAAGGACTCAATTTCTTCTTCGAGCACACTGAGGACAGCTCCTACGCGCCTGAGGAATACGGCGAAAGGCAGGCGGACGGCCAACAAGCCGAAACAAGACATTGGCGACATCAACTGGTTGTATTCGACGACAATAATGCGCTGTCACCATGCAAGCAAACGGCCATCCGCTTCCATCGTTCGGATGCCACCGAAACTGCTGACACCATCACCTTGTTCAAGCAACGCCGCCAGGCAGCGGCCAACATGATCACGCTAGGAAGCTGGGATTACAAAAAAGTCGCTGCAACGATATGCGAGGACGGTCTGCAGAGACGGCCCGACAATTGCCCTCCACTCGAGGTTTTCGAAGGCACAGGAGCCTACCGTTATACCGATGCAGCCGAAAGCGCACGCATCGCCAGAATGCGCGTCGAATCGCTCGCTCTCGAACAGCAGGCGCAGGAGGCGGAAAGCTCTGTACGCGCGCTTGCAGTCGGCACTTGCCTTGAACTGACGCACCATCCGGATGCCAATGGCGAATATGCAGTACTTTCAATCGTGCACGAAGGCGCCAACAATCTTTCAGCCGACATTGCAGATCTTAGCGAAAGAAATAATGCGGAAGCAGGAACCTACCGTAACCAATTCACCTGCATATCGCGCTCCACACAGGTACGCCCGCGTTACTGGTATCCGAAACCCGTCGCTCCCGGCACGCAGGTTGCGCTGGTGGTCGGCGTTCCGAACGAAGAAATCACGACCGAGCGCGATCTTCGCATCAAGGTGCAGTTTCCCTGGCAGAGAGGCGACCGCGCAATATCCGGCCAACTCGCGCATCCATCCGCCTCGAATGCGCCGGGCGATCAGACGGCCGGTACCTGGGTTCGCGTCGCCGAGCCGTCCGCCGGCGCGAATTGGGGAGCGCACTTCACTCCGCGCATCGGACAGGAAGTCTGCATCGACTTCATCAACGGCGACATCGACCGGCCGGTGGTGACGGGGCAGCTATACAACAATGCCGATACCCCAGCTATTCATGGCTCCGGCAACCATCCGGGCGCTCTATCGGGCTTCAGGACAAAGGAATATGCAGCCGAAGGCTCCAACACATGGAGTTTTGACGACACGCCAGATCAACTGCGGCAGACCACCGCCACCACCTATGCGGCGAGCCAGCTAAACGTCGGCTATCTGATTCGCCAGAACGGCAATATGCGCGGCGTATATCGCGGTATCGGATTTGAACTGGCAACCGATGCTTGGGGAACACTGCGTGCGAAACGTGGCATGTTTATTTCAACTTCGCAACGCAGCGACGCGATATCGGATCAGCTGGATACGCAGGAGGCGCAAGGAAAATTGAGCGCGGCAGAAGAACTGGCCAGGAGCTTGTCCGATGCAGCGATACAGCATCATGCCCCGGCGCTTTCGACACCAAAGGGCTTGCGGGAATTGAGCAAGGCTGTCAATGGCAGCGATCGGATTGAAGGACAGCGGGCGCAAAAATTCGAGCAGCCGCTGATACTCATCGACAGTCAGGCCGCCGTAAACGTTGCGACACCCGCGTCATCGGTCATGCTGGCAGGACAAGACCTCACGCTGACATCGGCGGCGGCAGCGCGCTTTACCGGAGGACAGGCAGTGACTTGGGCCTCCACGAAAACCGCGTCCCTGTTTACCCATGCGGGCGGCATGAAAGTTATCGCCGCAAAAGAAGCGATATCGGTGCGCGCACACGATGCACCCATGGATGTATTGGCAGACAAGGCCATCACCGTCACGTCGAGCAACGCACACATCAAGCTGCAGGCAAGACAGGAAATTCTGCTGGCATCCGGCGGTGGATACATCAAGCTCCACGGGGCGAATATCGATATTCACTGCCCCGCCTCGGTTTCGGTCAAGGGAACAACGCATGACTTCCTTGGGGCGGATAGCGTAAGGGCGGATTTACCGATCCTGCCGGACGCAAAATCCGCCATACAAAACTGGATTGCCATCGCCTATCACGCCCCGGACGGCGAGCCGATGGCAAATGTCGGATACAAGATCAAGTTCGATGACGGCGCTGTCATTAGAGGAAAACTCGATGCGAATGGACAGGCCCGTCATGACAATGTGCCCGAGTCTGGAGCGATCGTGACTTATGAAGCCCGCCCTCCCAAAACGGATACTCCCTGGGATGCATTGCAAATGATGACGTCCAAGGCGAAGAACCGCTTCAGCCCCGCATCCGAATAAAACCAAGAAAAAGAACACTCCATGCAAGATGAATTTGAAAACGCGCTGGCGTGGTTCAAGGCCGCTCCGGTGCGCTGGGTAGAATCGGCCGGAAAGAATCTGGCGGCAGGTGCGGAATGGATTTGGGGCGTCATTCAGGGCGATTTCAATGAAGACGCCTCGACCGCGCAAACCATTACGGGAGCCGTGATCTCCATGATCCCGTTCGTCGATCAAATATGCGATGTGCGCGACGTCGTCGCATGCTGCAAAAGGATTGACCGTGATTCAGACAACACCGGCAACTGGATCGCGCTCACCCTAACGCTGATCGGCCTGTTCCCAACGCTCGGTTCGCTGGTGAAAGGATGCGGCAAGATCCTGTTCGCCTATGCGCGCAAGGCAGCCTTCAAAACGGGGGCGAAAGCGGCGGAAACCGGCGCTTTCAAGGTTCTGGATCAATATCTGGAACACGGCATTGCCAAGCTCAATGCATTTCTCGATCGCCCCGAAGTGCGCAAGACGCTAAAGGCCTTGCATTGGGACAATCCGTACAAACACCTTGCCGGGCAAATGCGGGCAATACGCGCTCAGGTCACGGTAGTCAAACTGTTGACTGCTTTTGACAATGCCTTGGCTGCCTTGAAGGAGTTGTTGACCATCGTACAGAAATGGGGCGACGGCAAACTCGGCCAACAGGCAACAGCGCTGCTCGAACTGGGCAGCGGCGTGCGCAAGAAGGCCGACACCATGCTGCGCAAAGCATTGAAGCCCGTGCAGAGTTGGCTGGACAAAATTGCGCGACGGCTGGATATTGAAGCGGACAATCAGTATCGCGCTTATGTCAAGGCCACCAATCCGCACAGTTTTATCAGACCGAGGGTGGAAGCGGAGATCGTGGCGTTTGAGAAGGAAAAACCGAAGTGGGTGGATAAGACCGATAAAGTGGTTCATCCATCTGCCAATGAAGCGCCGTTCAAGGAAAACTGGCCCGACCTTGATCCCGAGATCAAGCCGGGTAAGCTGAGTCCATTGGCAGGCGCCTATAAAACTTTTGAGAAGGGAACGATCCGACCAGTGACTATTCCTCCGGGTGAAACTTTATATCGTGTAGTCGATCCCGGCAGCGGCGACAATAGCATCTGTTGGATGCGCAAGGCTGAGTTTGACAATCTGAAGAGCAAGGACGACTGGCGCAGGAAATTCGCGGTATGGACAAGCTGGAACAGCAACGGCGAATTTGTGACATACACCGTGCCGCCGGGCAAAGGCCTGAATGTGTGGGAGGGAACAGTAGGAAACCAGACACATCGGCACAACGAGGACTATAAACTCGAAGGAGGCGCTACTCAGATTGTGCTTAACCCAGACGATTTGAAGAGGGAATTTTTAGGGAAGCGACAGCCAACCAACTGGGGCTACAGCAGCTTTTGCGAAACGACTGACATGACTGGCGTGCCGGTACTTACCAATAACTGGTTTGAAAAGAAATAATCATGGGAACACCGCTAATACCTCAGGAAATCTATCTTCTTGAACGATACTGTTCACTCGAATACTACGGTCAAATGCGTGATGCATGGGAAGCAATGCTGGGCCACGCGGAAGCCATGCTTGACCGCTTCAAGCACAATCTGCCGCCCCGCTACCGCAACCGGCCATTGCCTGAACAGCCGGATATTGTCTGGGGAGAACGGGTATTGCCTAACTTCAGGGATACCATGCGCCTCCTGAATGATGGCTATATCAAACTGTCGCACGGAGATTACGAAGCGCTCGGTCGTGCTCATGGTGTGACGGGCGACATACGCGGGCAAACAATGGATTATTCAGCTAACTGGATGGAGGAAGTTGAGCCGGGAGCGGAAGCGAAATACTTTGTATTGCTGCACAAGGCCGGAAATTATGCATGGCCCATTGCCCGAACTTCCCTGGGAATCTGGAGTCCCGGTACTTTGACAACGCGCTATGACAGAGTAGTTAAGGAACCACTTAATCCACCTGCGACATGGCCGGTCTATCAATTAAGCCGGAACATCAAAGTCAGGAGCGGTGACCGCGTTCCGCAGACCGGCATCTACCTTCCCGATATCGATCATGGTTTTCCCGCCCTGTTGATCAAGTCAGATGATGAATTGAGAGGCAGAGCGAATGAAGCAATGGTTGACCTTCCCGATGGTCGCAGCAGCTATGCTTCTACTACCTGGACTCTCGTCGAACGCGTGGCCGACGAAAATAATACTCCTGCCGCCTCGTCCCTCGTTGCTCCAGCCCGCCTGCGAGTGGAAGGCGGCCAGCACTGCCCGCAGGCCGGTTACTGGTTCACGCCAGCCAAACCGGATTCACGCCGTCATTTCAAGGACGGGGAAATCATGCCGGCCTTCCAGACCGACTATGGCACCACCATCTGGCAACGGGACTCTAACCAGTCTGCGTAAACAACACTGATTCGCGAAGCTTAA
Source organism: Pseudomonadota bacterium (assembly GCA_023420795.1). Classification (GTDB taxonomy): domain Bacteria; phylum Pseudomonadota; class Gammaproteobacteria; order Burkholderiales; family Burkholderiaceae_D; genus Noviherbaspirillum. The sequence continues at coordinate 363 of JAEZVM010000186.1, read as the reverse complement.
TCCGACCAACCACAGAAATTCAGGGTGTCAGTTTCGTGCAGCAAACGCCTAAGTTTGCCCGTAGGTGTTAAAGCTTGCCTGCCTTCTTCAGCCGGTACGCCAGCCCTTCCGCAATATCCTTGTGATTGTGCTTTTCTGCGAAGTCGATCGCGGTCATGCCGAGCTCGTTTTTCAGCGTGGCATCCGCCCCTTCATCGAGGAGCAATTTGACGGTCATGATGTGGCCGCCGCGCGCGGCCATCATCATTGGCGTGGTTTTATTGGGTGATTCGGCGTCGATGTAAGCGGACTTATCCAGCAGTATGCGGACGATTTCATTGTTGCCGATGGCTGCGGCGTAATGCAGCGGCGTCCAGCCTTTCT
>JAEZVM010000173.1 GCA_023420795.1 Pseudomonadota bacterium | reverse complement strand
CTTCGGTCTTGTGGGTTATAATCGGCCACCGATTGAAGTTGAAGCTAGTAGTGCAGTATGTCTGTCATTCCTTTCTTGCTTCAAAGGTTCTACCGGGCGCAAGCTCACTAACTGTAATAGGAAATGTAATGGCAACAGGTACTGTCAAATGGTTTAACGACGCCAAGGGCTTTGGTTTCATCACCCCGGACGAAGGCGGCGAAGATTTGTTCGCGCACTTCTCCGCGATCCAGTCCAACGGCTTCAAGTCGCTGAAGGAAAACCAGCGCGTCTCGTTCGAAGTCACGACCGGCCCGAAGGGCAAGCAGGCTTCGGCAATCCAGCCGCTGTAATCGGACCAGATACAGTAAAAAATCCCCGGCTCGCCGGGGATTTTTTTATGCGCGATTGGTTTTGTCTGATCGCTTTTACACGCCCTACATGTAAAAGAGGCAGACCGGTCTCAGGGCAGCAGTGCCGCCGCACCATCGAACTCGCCCGCACGTAATGCCGCTAGCGCCTCATTCGCCTGTTCCAGCGGAAAGCCGATCGGACTAGTCCGGATTTCGATCTCGCTCGCCAGCCTGAAGAAGGCTTCGCCGTCCGCACGCGTCAGGTTCGCTACCGAGCGCACGCTTCGTTCTCCCCACAGCAGCGCATATGGAAAGCCCGGTATGTCGCTCATGTGAATACCTGCACATACCACGGTAGCCCCCTTGGCGGTCGCCGCCAGCGCTTGCGGAACCAGGGCGCCCAACGGCGCGAAGATGATCGCCGCATCCAGCGCAACGGGCGGCGCTGTATCCGAATCGCCGGCCGAGACCGCGCCCAGAGAACGGGCGAATTCCTGCGAACGCCAATCGCCCGGCCGGGTAAATGCATACACTTCCTTGCCCTGCTGCCGTGCCACCTGCGCGATGATGTGTGCCGCCGCGCCGAATCCGTACAGGCCGAGCCGCCGCGCATCTCCGGTCATCGCGTAGGCGCGGTAACCGATCAGACCGGCACACAGGAGCGGCGCGGCGTGCAGGTCGTCGTAGCGATCTGGCAGCGAGAAGCAGTAACGCGCGTCGGCCACCGCATATTCCGCATAGCCGCCGTCGCGGTCGTAGCCGGTAAAGACGGCATCGCCGCACAGGTTTTCGCGATGGGAATCGCAATAGCCGCAACGCCGACAACTGCCGCCGAGCCATGGCACGCCGATGCGGTCGCCAACGGCAAGGCCGCTTACCTGTTCTCCAGTCGCAGCGACGATGCCGACGACTTCATGGCCCATGATCAGCGGCGTCTTGTGCGGTGGCAGTTCGCCGTCGACGATATGCAGGTCGGTGCGGCAGACGCCGCAGGCGGTCACACGAATCAGGAGTTCATGCGCGGCAGGTGATGGAATGGGTATTTGCGCCAGTCGTAGGGGCGAGTGCGGAGCGTCGAGCAACATTGCGCGCATGCTGCGGTCGTGCGACGAAGAAAATTGCTGCATGGCTTGCCTCGTCAGTCATGAATGCGGGTGCGTTCATGATACTGCGGCAGAGCCTATGTCTTGCGCCAGTAATCCGGCTGCGCGTACGCATGCCGCAGGAAATCCACGAAGGCGCGAATGCGCAGCGGCAGGTGCCGCCGTTGTGCGAACACCGCATAAATGTCGTTGCCGGGCGCGGCGAATTCATCCAGCACGGTGACCAGAGCGCCCGATTCGATCGCGGTGCCGACTTCCCACATCGAACGCCACGCCAGTCCCTTGCCATTCAGTGCCCAGTCGTGCAGCACCGCGCCGTCGTTGCAGACCATGTTGCCGGTGACTTTCAGCGTCACGTTCCGGCCGTTCTGGCGGAAGGTCCAGCCGCGCTGGCTGCCTTCGCTGCTGATGGGCAGGCAATTGTGTTTCGCCAGTTCATCCAACGATGAGGGTGCGCCGTGGCGGCGGATGTAATCGGGCGAGGCGACCACCACGCGGCGGTTGTCGGCCAGCTTCACGCCGATCAGGTTCGAATCCGACAGCGCGGCGATGCGGATCGCGACGTCGATGCCTTCGCCGATCAGATCCACTACCCGGTCGTTCAGGTTCAGCGTGATGCTCACGTCCCGGTGCTGCGCGAGGAATGACGGAATCAGCGGTGCGACATGCTGGCGGCCGAAGCCGGCCGGCGCGGAAATCAACAGGTGGCCGGAAGCCCGTGCGCTGCGCTCGGAGACTGCCGCTTCCGCGTTCTCCAGTTCGGCGAGGATGCGCTGGCAATCCTCCAGGAAGGCGATGCCTTCATTGGTCAGCGCGATCTTGCGCGTCGTCCTTTGCAAGAGTTTCACGCCGAGACGCTCTTCCAGCGCATCCAGTCGCCGTCCGATCATTGCTGGCGCGATGCCTTCCGCGCGCGCTGCCGCCGACAGGCTGCCGCGGGCGGCGACTTCGACAAAGGTGGAAATCTGCTTGAACTGATCCATTGCTGTACGGTATTTGATTTGATACTAAAACGCAATAATAAAGTGATTAAACGTTTAAATTGTGCGTATTTATATTGAATATACTTGCAGACATACATAATTCCACTGTAATCATGACCATCCAAGCCATTGCTTTCGACGCCTACGGAACGCTGTTCGATGTGTATTCGATTGGTGCGCTCGCGGAAAAGCTTTTCCCGGGCAAGGGCGCGGCACTGGCGGAGCTGTGGCGCGACAAGCAGATCGAATACACGCGGTTGCGCACGATGTGTTCGACCTATAAGCCGTTCTGGGAAGTGACGCAGGATGCGCTGGTGTTCTCCTGCAAAAAGCTCGGGCTCGACCTG
>JAEZVM010000121.1 GCA_023420795.1 Pseudomonadota bacterium | reverse complement strand
ACGACGATATACAGGCCGACGGAAGTGATCAGTGTGTTCCACGGTACCGTGATGGAAGACAGTCCGAGCAGCAGTGCAACCAGCGGCGCGAACGCGACGATCATGATCGCGTCGTTCAGCGCGACCTGCGACAGCGTGAAGTACGGATCGCCTTTGCAGAGCTGGCTCCAGACGAACACCATGGCTGTGCAGGGCGCCGCCGCGAGCAGGATCAGGCCGGCGATGTAGCTGTCGAGCTGTTCCGCGGGTAGCCAGCCGGCAAACAGATGCCGGATGAACAGCCAGCCGAGGAAGGCCATCGAAAACGGCTTGACCAGCCAGTTGATCGCCAGCGTCACGCCGATGCCGCGCCAGTGGCTCTTGACCTGTGCGAGCGCGCCGAAGTCGATCTTGATTAGCATCGGGATGATCATCACCCAGATCAGCACGCCGACGGGAATGTTAACGCGGGCGACTTCCATCTGAGCGATGGACTGGAACACGCCGGGGAAGCCGCGGCCAAGCAAGATGCCGGCAATGATGCACAGGGCGACCCAGACGGTCAGGTAGCGCTCGAAGAAGCCGATGGCCGGTTTAGCGCCGCCGGCCACTACAGTGGTATGGGAAGTCGACATTGTCAGAAAGCCTGTTTCATTCGCTCACCGGCGTTTCGCCGATTTTCTTGATCTCCTGCTGGATCGCGTGCTTTTCGAGCAGGTGCAACGGCAGGCTGACAAAGGTATTCATGCGCGCCATGATCTGCCTAAAAACCTTTTCGAACGCCGCACGTTTCTGGTCGTCGCTGCCTTCGACGGCCGCGGGATCTTCGAAGCCCCAGTGCGCGGTCGCCGGATGGCCCGGCCAATACGGGCACACTTCACCGGCGGCGTTGTCGCATACCGTGATGATGAAATCCATGTGCGGTGCATCAGGCGCGGCAAACTCGTCCCAGCTCTTGCTGCGCAGGTTGTCGGTCGGATAGCCGGTCTTCGTGACCTGTTCAATGGCAAAGGGATTCACCTTGCCACCCGGCCGACTGCCTGCGGAAAAGCCCTTGAAGCGCCCGTGCCCCATGGCGGTAACCAGGGCTTCAGCCATGATGCTGCGGGCGGAGTTGCCGGTGCAGAGAAACAGAACGTTGTAGGCTTTCTCAGTCATGTTTGGCTCATGTCAGGTAAGGGATTTGGATAAACAGATGGCATTCATTGGGCAAATACCGGCGAATTGCGCGGTATTGCGTATCGGCTCAGGCACCACGGCACGCTCGATGCGTTCATATCCGTGATGGGCAAAGAAGTGATCGGCCGACGTGGTCAGCAGATACAGCTGGCGTACGCCGTGTTCTCGCGCATGTTCCTCGATCAGCTCCAGCAGGCGAGCCCCGAGGCCTTCCCCGCGCATCATGGTATCGATGGCAAGCGACCGCAGCAGCGCACATTCCCCGTGAATCTCAAGCCCAACCGTACCGGCGACACGGCTGCCTTGAGCGAGGATGATGAAGTGTTTGAGGTGTTCTTCGGTCAGGTCCGATGAAGGCAGCGCACAACTATCGAGAAGCGACTTGAGCGCGAGCAGGTCTTCCGGGCGTGGTGGCCGGATGGTAAGCATGGTGTTCCTTTCTTAATGCGGCTGGTTGTCTTTGGATGCACTTTGATGCGTAGCGAGCAAGGCCAGCCGCTCGAAGCCAACCGGCTCCTGTGCCTGCAGCGGCACCACGGCCCAGCGCCGCGCATGCTTGTCGGCGACGGCTGCGATCTCCGGAATTTCGCTGGCCGCACGCTGCTTCAGCAGCGCCGACGATGGCTGGGCATATGCGAGACTGTTGTTGATGATCCAGGCCCAGGGTTCGATCCCGGCGCGCCGCAGGTCGTCCTGCAAGCCGGCTGCTTCCAGCACGGGCGTGGTTTCCGCCAGCGTGACGATCAGAACCTTGGTCTGCTTCTCATCCTGCAACTGCATCATCGGTGTGGTGAAGTGCATCCCCTTGCCGCCCATCTGCCGGCTAATCTCGCGGTGATATGCGCCGGTTGCATCGAGCAGCAGCAGCGTGTGACCGGTCGGCGCAGTATCCATCACCACGAATTTGCGGCCGGCTTCACGAATGATGCGCGAGAACGCCTGGAACACGGCGATCTCTTCCGTGCAAGGGGAGCGCAAGTCTTCTTCCAGCAATGCACGGCCCTGTTCGTCGAGCTCCTTGCCTTTGGTGTCGAGCACATGCTGCCGGTATCGTTGCGTCTCCGCGGCGGGATCGATGCGGCTCAGGCTCAGATGGTCGAGCGAACCGTCAAGGGTATCCGCGAGGTGCGCCGCCGGATCGGATGTGGTGAGATGAACCGGCAGCTTGCGGCGCGCGAGTTCCACGGCGATGGCGGCAGCAAGCGTCGTCTTGCCGACGCCGCCTTTTCCCATCACCATGACCAGGCCATGTTCGTCCCTGGCGATTTCATCGACCAATGTGGCCAGATCGGCCGCGCGGGGAAGTGCCTGCGGAGCGGGGACGGAAGCGCTGCTCGCCTGCATGGCATTGAATAGCTGGCGAAGGGCGGGCAAGCCAACCAGATTGAACGGCTTGAGCGGTATTTCATCCGTTGGCAGGGCGCGAAGCACGCCCGGCATGCGGTCTAGCGCTGTCTGCTCGCGCTGCCGGATCGCCGCTGCCAGTTTGTCATCCGCGAGTTCGGCGTCAGGGAGCACCCCGTTAATCACCAGGTATTGCTGGGTGAGGCCGATGGCCGCCAGCTCCTCATGCGTTCGTGCGACTTCCCGCAGCGTCGAGGCCTGCGCCCGCGCCACCAGCACCAGGCGGGTACGCGCGCTGTCGGCAAGTGCCTCGACTGCTGCCTTGTACTGGGCGCGCTGCTTTTCCAGTCCGGCGAGCGGCCCCAGGCAGGATGCATCGCCTTTGCCTTGCTCCAGAAACGTGTTCCATGCACCGGGCAACTGCAGGAGACGGATCGTATGGCCAGTCGGTGCGGTGTCGAAGATGATGCTGTCGTAGTCGTTCAGCAGCTTCTGGTTGGTCAGCAGTCCGGTAAATTCGTCGAATGCCGCGATCTCGGTCGTGCATGCGCCGGAAAGCTGTTCCTCGATGCCGTTCACGACATCGTCAGGCAGCAGGCCGCGCACCGGGCCGACGATGCGCTCGCGGTATTGCCGGGCCGCTGCCTGCGGGTCGATTTCCAGCGCGCTCAACCCCGGCACAGCGGGCAGCGGCTTGATGGTGTTCCCGATCGCAGTGCCGAACACCTGGCCCACGTTCGATGCCGGGTCCGTGCTGACCAGCAGGACGCGCTTATCCTCATCCGCAAAGCGAACGGCGGTCGCGCAGGCGAGGGAGGTCTTGCCTACGCCGCCCTTGCCGGTGAAAAACAGGAACGCAGGCGCATTGTCGAGAAATTTCATCGCGCCTCCTCAGCAGCAATTCGAACCGCTGCAGCAGCTACCGGCGGCCTGCGTTTCCACCGGAAGTTGGCTGATCCCGGCCCAGCGCGCCAGCTCAGCGCGCCGCGGGTAACGCCCGGCCAGGGCCAGCTCACCGTTCACCAGGACGGCCGGCAGCGCATCCAGGCCGGAGCGTTCGAGGAATCCCTTGACGACCGCGTTTTCAACGAAGGCCATCGGCTGCTGCGCCAGATTGAAACGCTGTACCTTGCCGCCTTGCTGCTCCAACCATTTGACGTCGGCGGCGAAGGTGACGAGCTGCTGGTCAACATCGGTGCCGCAGACGCCGCTGCTGCAGCACAGGGCGGGATCGAAGATCTGAATCGTTGTCATGCTTTCTCCTTATGCGCCGGACTGGCGCTCATGGTCATTGCTCAGGCGTTCTCGGTTGCGTTATCGGTTTCGGTTTCACAGGTCTGGGCGGGCGAGCAGGGATTGCCGCCACAGCAGTTTTCGGTCAGGAATCCGATCAGCGCGTTCATCGCGTCGAAATTCGCTGCATAAATGACGTAGCGGCCTTCCTGCCGGGAAGTCACGAGGCCGGCGTAGGTCAGTTCCTTCAAATGGAAAGACAGAGACGAAGGAGGAATGCCGAGCTGCTCGGCAATTTTGCTCGCCGCCCTCCCGGATGGGCCAGCGCAGACCAGCATGCGGAAGACCGCGAGCCGCGAT
>JAEZVM010000367.1 GCA_023420795.1 Pseudomonadota bacterium | reverse complement strand
TCGGTTTGTACGTGCAGGACACATTTGCCCTCACGCCCACCATCAAGCTGATTGGAGGCCTGCGCTTCGACCATTTCAAGGCTTCTTACCGCGACGCCACAGGCGCCTTGACCGGCGAGCGTTCCGACAATCTGTGGAGCCCACGCGTCGGCGCGCTGTACCAGCCGAACGACACGGCCTCGTACTATGTGTCCTACGGTACCTCGTACAATACCTCCGGCGATACCTATCAATTTACGCCGACGTTGAACAACGGCTCGGAACGCGCCGCCAATACAGGGCCGGAGAAGAGTCGTAATTTCGAGATCGGCGGCAAGTGGGACCTGTTCGAGCGGCGAGCACTGCTGGGCGTTGCGGCTTTCTACAGCGAGAAGTACAACGAGCGCAACACCGACCCGGATAGCGCTGCAACTCAGGAACTTCTCTCAGGCAAGCGACACGCGACCGGCATGGAGTTCAATCTCGCCGGCCGTATCACGCCGAAGTGGGAGGTGTTCTTCAACCATACCTGGATCCCGAGTGCGAAGATCGACAAGAGCAATGTCGTACTCAGCGGCACCGGCACCGGCGCGCAGGTTGAAGGCGACCGTCCCGCGTTGACGCCGAAGCACAGCAGCAGCCTGTGGATGACCTACCGCGTGCTGCCCGAGCTGCGTGTCGGCGCCGGTGCAACTTACCGCGGCAAGCAGAATCCGGATGGGCAGCGCCTGCTGGAAGCCGACAGCTTCACCGTGTTCGATGCGATGGCCGAGTACGCGATCAATGAAACCTGGTCGGCCAAGCTGAACGTCACTAACCTGACCGACAGGCTGTACGCGGATTCGCTGTACCGCGGTTTCTATGCGCCGGGCGCTCCCCGTCGCGTCGAGCTGACGCTCAAGGCCATGTTCTAAAACTGTATCAAGGACCCGCAATGCTTTTGCATCTGAAAAACGTTCTCACCCGCGAGGAACTTGCCACTGCACGCACGCTGCTTGGACCGGAGGCCCCGTGGGTGGACGGGCGGGTCAGCGCGGGCGGCCAGGCGGTCGCCCGCAAGAACAACGAGCAACTTGCGCAGGACAGTGATGCCTTGCGCCAGTTGCAGGCGCTGATTCTCGGCGCCGTGCAGCGCGACCCGCTGTTTTTTTCCGCTGCACTGCCGCGCAAGATTTTCAATCCGCTGGTCAACCGCTACAGCGGCGAGAGCAACTACTACGGCGCGCATATCGACGGCGCCGTGCTGCACTCGCGCAATCCGGCGCAATGGGTGCGCACCGACCTGTCCTGCACCGTATTCCTCGCCGATCCGGATGAGTACGATGGCGGAGAACTGGTCATCCACGATCCGCAGGGAGAGCGTCGCGTCAAACTGCCGGCTGGCGATGCGGTGCTGTATCCCGGCACTACGCTACATCAGGTCAGTCCGGTGACGCGCGGCGCCCGGCTGGCGAGCTTCTTCTGGGTCGAGAGCATGGTGCGTGGCGGCGACCAGCGCCAGCTGCTGTTTGAAATGGACATGGCGCTGCTGAAGCTGCGCAATTCCCTCGGCGAGCAGGAACCGTCGGTGGTGCAGCTGACCGGGACGTACCACAACCTCCTGCGCATGTGGGCAGACACATGAGCGGCCTGCCGGCGGTAGAGCCGATTCCGCCCGGCGTGGTGTCGCTTGCCGATCATGAGGCGCATGCGCGCACCCGGCTTGATGACAATGCGTGGGCGTATTTTGCCGGCGGCGCTGCCGATGAAATCACTCTGCGCGCAAACCGTAGTGCATGGGACGACATGCAGTTTGCCCCGCGTGTGCTGCGCAATCTGGTAGGTGGACATACCCGTATTCAGCTGCTTGGCCACACGCTGGCACATCCGATTTTTCTTGCACCGGTTGCGTTCCAGCGCATGGCGCATCGGGACGGCGAGATGGCAAGCGCATATGCGGCGAGCATGCAGGGGGCCGGCATCGTGCTCAGCAGCCAGGCCAGCACACCGCTGGAACATGTCGCACAGGCTGTGCGAAGCGAAGCAGGGCGCGGCCCGCTCTGGTTCCAGTTGTACTTTCAGCATGATCGCGGTTTCATGCGCGAGCTGGTGTTGCGCGCCGAGCAGGCTGGTTATGAAGCGTTGGTACTTACCGTCGATGCGCCTTGCAGCGGCGCGCGGGACCGGGAGCGCCGCGTCGGATTCAAGCTGTCGCCCGGCATATCAGCCGTCAATCTTGCGGGCCTGCCGCCGCTCAAGGCCATTGCGCTGGAAGCGCATCAGAGCCGCATGTTCGACGCGCTGCTGGCCTCTGCACCGACGTGGGCAGATATTGAATGGCTGCGCGGCATTACGCAGCTTCCTATTCTCCTCAAGGGCATCATGCATCCGGATGATGTCCACCTTGCGATGAGCGCCGGTGCCGCCGGCATCATCGTCTCCAACCATGGCGGGCGCACGCTCGACACCATGCCGCCTACGTCGGCTGTCCTGCCACGTATCCGCGAAGCGGCCGGCATCGATTTCCCGATTCTGGTCGATGGCGGCATCCGGCGCGGCACCGATGTGCTGAAGGCCATCGCACTCGGCGCGAATGCTGTCCTGATTGGTCGTCCCTATGTCTTTGGCCTGGCCAATGCCGGTGCGATGGGGGTCTCGCATGTGATCCGGCTGCTGCGCGACGAACTGGAAATCGCGATGGCATTGTGCGGCTGTGCGACGCTGGCCGATGCGGGGCCGGATATCCTGTTCCGATAGCACGATGCGATGCCGCTCGAGAGAGCTGCATTTTTACCAAGCCTGCAATCCCTTGGTAACAATCCCTTACAGTCAGCGTTTGCCTCCAGGATTGTTTTTTGAGAAGCTACTATCCATCTCGGATGAGCTTCGGACGCTGCAGTCGGACAGCCTATATGGGCCGAGAATGTCGATACATCAGCAATTGGGAGAACTCATGCGCAACACTTTCATAAAAATCGCAGCACTGCTGCTTGTTCAGGGAGCAGCCGTCGCCCATGCATCAGACGTAAGCGTCGGCATCAGCGTGGCAGGGGAGGTCGCTCCCGGTGTCTATGGCCGGGTTGATATCGGTAACTATCCGCCGCCGCTGGTCTATGCGCAGCCAGTCGTCATCGTCAAGCAACCGCGCCCAATGGCGCCGGTATACATGCATGTTCCGCCCGGCCACGCAAAGAACTGGGGAAAGCACTGCGGTAAATACAATGCCTGCAACCGGCCTGTGTATTTCGTCAAATCCGCAGAGTATGAACCGGGATATGTCCGTGGCAATCCGCCTAGGCAGGATCGCGACAGGTACGACAGGCATGAAAAGCGCGATAAACACGACAGACAAGACAAGCACGACAGACAAGACAAGCATGGAAATGGTCGCGGCCACGGACGCGACCACTGATCGCCGGCGGCGAGGAGCGTAGTTCCCTCGTTCCGCAGATCACATGTGCAGGCTCCTCTCCTGATTGGATGGGGGCCTGTTTTTTATGCGGCTGGTGTTTTCAACATGCTGTAAGCAGACGCAACAAGCTTTCACGAAGCTTATCGGCAGATTCCACGGTCTGATCCAGTCGCAGCCGATCCCGCTTGCCTTGCCGTTCGATATCGGCTCCATAGCAATCCACCCCGAGCAGCCGCACCCTCGGTGCATGGGCGCCGGCGATCTCCCGCAGGCAGAGCGCCTCGTCGGCCAGCGACAGGGCGGACGCCTGTGCCAGCTCCGCTTCCTCCAGCCACCCCATCTGGCCGAAGCCGGCAATGTAGCGAACCCGCTTCGGTGTGAGCCGGAAGAATGCGAAATCGCCCAGCGCGAGATATTGCTCGGCATCGGGGTGATAACGCAGATAGCGTGCGGCCAGCTCCGGCGTCGCATCGATGCGAGCGACATCGCCGACCAGCGTCATGCGTGCGCCGGTGACGACGCTGCCTTCGTTTGGGCTGCTGGCCATGAAGCTTGCGCGTCCATCGGCGACGAGGTTTTTCGTGTGCTCGGCCAGGCGGCTGATGAGAAAGACGGGGCAGTGCCTTTCGTCCGTGGCAAAAGGCAACGCGGTGGCGAAGGGGTAGCCGGGCATCTGGAGCGAGTGGGTTGCCAGCGTGCCGGAAGAGACGGAATGCAGCAGGTGAAGGGCAATGTCGAGTGTGGGCTTCATGCGGGTGTTGTCGGTTTGATCGGGCGGTAGGGGATATCGTACAGCGTAACGACTGCATGCACGTTATGCGAAATCCCGACTGCGGGTTTTCAATGCTCCCAGCCAGTGCGTCAGATCCACCAGCCGCTTGGCAACCAGATGCCGCACCTTGCCTTCGCATTGCCAGATGCCGTACACGCCGAGCAGGCGGGAGGCAAGCAATTCCCTGCGATAGGTATCGACCAGCGCCGGCCACACGATCACGTTGACCAGCCCGGTTTCGTCCTCGATCGTGACGAACATGGTGCCGCTGGCGGTCTGCGGACGCTGGCGCACGGTGACGATGCCGCAGGCGCGGGCGATGGCGCGGTTGCCGAAGGTGTTGAGCACCTCGGCCGGCAGGAAGCGCTTTTTCAGCAGCAATGGCCGCAGCAGTGCGAGCGGATGGCGGCCCAGCGTCAGACCGGTGGCATGGTAGTCGGCGACGATGTTCTCGCCTTCGGATGGCGGTGCGAGCGGCACGGATTCTTCCCGCACCGGCGCTTCATTGAGCAATCCCTTGTCCGGCTCGCCGGCAATGGCCTGCCACAGCGCCTGCCGCCGGTTGCCGGCGAGTGGTGCCAATGCATTGGCCTGTGCCAGCATCTGCAGATCGTGGCGCGTCAGTTGCGCGCGCAACGCTAGGTCGGACAGGTCGGCAAACGGCTGCTGCACACGGGCTTTTTCGATCCGGCAGGCCGCCTCGTATGACAGGCCGCGCACCATGTTCAAGCCGAGCCGCGCCGCCGGCTGGCTGCTACTACTCGGTTCCAGCGTGGATTCCCAGCGGCTGCAGCGGATATCGACGGGGCGCACTTCGACCTTGTGCCGACGTGCATCCTGCACCAGTTGCGACGGCGAATAGAAACCCATCGGCTGGCTGTTCAGCAGCGCAGCGAGAAAGATCGCCGGCTCATGGCATTTGATCCACGAGCTGGCATAAGCCAGCAGCGCGAAACTGGCCGCATGGCTCTCTGGGAATCCGTATTCGGCAAAGCCTTCGATCTGGCGCACGATGGCGTCGATGAATTCCTCTCCGTAATCCTTAGCCGCCATGCCGTCCTTCAGCTTCTGCTGGAAGCGGCCGAGGTCGCCCTTGC
>JAEZVM010000316.1 GCA_023420795.1 Pseudomonadota bacterium | reverse complement strand
TAGCGGTCGATGGCATCGTGCAGGAGGGCATGAGCCATATCGATGAATCGCTGATCACCGGTGAAAGCCTGCCGGTCGCAAAGCAGGCCGGCGACAAGGTGACCGGCGGCTCGATCAATGCGGAAGGCCTGCTGCTGGTGCGCACAGATGCGATCGGCGCGGAAACCACACTGTCGCGCATCATTCGTCTGGTAGAAAGCGCGCAAGCCGCGAAGGCGCCGATCCAGCATCTGGTGGATAAGGTGAGCGCGGTGTTCGTGCCGGTAGTGCTGCTGATCGCGCTGGTGACCTTTGCCGGCTGGTGGATGGTTGGCGGAGATTTCGAACAGTCGGTCATCAATGCGGTCGCAGTGCTGGTGATCGCCTGCCCCTGCGCGCTGGGACTGGCGACGCCGACCGCGATCATGGCCGGCACCGGCGTCGGCGCGCGGCACGGCATCCTGATCAAGGACGCGGAAGCGCTGGAAGTCGCGCACTCGATCACGACCGTCGTGTTCGACAAGACCGGCACACTCACGGTTGGCAAGCCGGCACTGACGCAGGCGATCGCGCAAGGCATCGAACAGAATGAACTGCTGCGGCTGGCTGCGGCCATCCAGCAGGGCAGCGAGCATCCGCTTGCGCGTGCGGTGGTCGATGCCGCGAAGGCGAAAGCTATCGCAGTACCGCTCGCCAGCGAAGTCAAGGCCCTGCCGGGACGAGGACTGGCAGCGACGGTCGAAGGGCGCAGTTTGCAGCTTGGCAGCACCCGCCTGATGCATGAGCTTGGTATCGACTTCGGTCCGCTGGCCGGCAATGCCGCCGCGCTGGAAAAGGAAGGCAACACGATTTCATGGGTGGCTAAGACGGGTGATGAAAATCGCCTGTTGGGCCTGCTGGCCTTTGGTGACCAGATGAAACCGAGCGCGCAGCATGCAGTCGGTTCTCTGCATGCATTGGGCGCGAAGACCGTTCTGCTTACCGGCGACAACAAGGGCAGTGCGGCAGCTGTCGGCGGCAGGCTCGGCATCGACGAGATCGTCGCAGAAGTGCTTCCGGCCGACAAGGCAGCCAAGGTCGCCGGCCTGAAGGGCAAGGGGCAGGTGGTGGCGATGGTCGGCGACGGCATCAATGACGCGCCCGCACTGGCCGCCGCCGATGTCGGCATCGCAATGGCGACCGGCACCGACGTGGCGATGCATGCTGCAGGCATCACGCTGATGCGCGGCGATCCGGCGCTGGTAGCCGATGCGATCGACATCTCGCGCCGTACCTACAGCAAGATCCGGCAGAACCTGTTCTGGGCTTTTATCTACAACCTGGTCGGTATTCCGTTGGCGGCGTTCGGCTTGCTCAGCCCGGTGGTGGCCGGCGCGGCGATGGCATTCAGCTCGGTCAGCGTGATTAGCAACGCGTTGCTGCTGCGGCGCTGGAAGCCGGCACAGCAAAGGAGGGCAGCATGAATATCGGACAGGCAGCCGTGGCATCCGGCGTGACGGCCAAGATGATCCGCTATTACGAGAGCATCGACCTGATCAAGCACGGCCGGCGCACCGACGCCGGCTACCGCATCTACGGCGACAGCGACGTGCATATGCTGCGCTTCATCAAGCGGGCGCGCACGCTCGGGTTTTCGCTGGAGCAGATCAGGGAATTGCTGTCGCTGTGGCAGGACCCGCATCGTGCCAGTGCCGATGTGAAGGCAATCGCGCAGGCGCATGTGGAAGAACTGCAGCAGCGCATACGCGAACTGGAAGAGATGCGCGACACGCTACGACATCTGGCGCATACCTGCGCCGGGGACAACCGGCCGGATTGCCCGATTCTTCAGAGTCTGGCGGAGCCGGCGGGCTGTCATGATTGCCATTCGGGTTGAGGGGAAAGGCGAAATTCCTCGTCGCTGTGCTCCTCGGAATGACAGGGTGAGGGATTTGCTACGGTCTCGAAAATGGAAAACGGGGCGATTGCCCCGTTTCTGTTTCAGCCAGCGCTGCTGTTGAGCACCGGGTAACCGGCTTCCTCCAGCGCCGACTTGATCTCGTCGAGACTGGCCGACGAATCGACGCGGACCTTCTGCTGCGTCAGATCGACTTCGACCTTTGCCGCCGCATCCACATCGCGCACCGACTTGGTCACGCTGCTGACGCAGTGGCCGCAGCTCATTCCTTCCACTTGCAGTTCATACATGATGTTCGCTCCTGTTTGGTCATCGGAACAAATACTGTAAGACTTCCCATGGTGGGAAGGTCAAGCCCTGGCTTGCGCGGTTCCGGTCCTCGACAACGCCTGCCGCAGCGCGAGCGACAGTTCCTCTGCATGGAACTTCGCCACGTAGCCGTCTGCGCCGATGCTGCGTACATGTTCCTCATTGGTCGAGCCCGACAGCGACGAATGGATCACCACCGGCAGCGACTTGTAGCGATCCGACTTCTTGATGTTGCGCGTGAGCGTGAAGCCATCCATTTCCGGCATTTCCAGATCGGTCAGCACCAGTGCCACCTTGTCGCGCACCGTCTTGCCCTCGGCTTCTGCGGCACTGGCGATCGACTGCAGTCGATCCCATGCTTCCTTGCCGGTCTTGGTCATCACGAAGGGCGCTCCCATCGCTGTCAGCCCCTGTTCGATCAGCGAGCGCGCGACCACGGAGTCGTCCGCTGCGAGGATGATGGTACCCGGCGGCAGGGACAGTTTCGGCGCCGCGTCGGTTTCAGTCTTCGTATCGGCCGCCGGCGTCATTTGCCGCAGGATGGTTTCCACATCCAGCACCTGCACCAACTTCGTGCTGCCGAAATCTTCCTCAAGGCGCGCAATGCTGGTCACCATGCCGCCCATCGTGTTCGATTCAGCGGACAGCACCTGGCCCCAGTCCAGTCGCACGATTTCCTCCACCGATTCGACGGCGAATGCCTGCGTGGTACGCGCAAATTCGGTGATCAGCAGGATATTCAGCCCGGTCGCCGGCGTGCAGCCGACGATGGCCGGCAGGTCGATCACTGGAATAATCTGGCCGCGCAGATTCACCACGCCCATCATGTGTGGAACGGAGCCCGCAATCGTGGTGACGTGCGGCATCGGCACGATCTCGCGGATCTTGAACACGTTGATGCCGAACAGCTCGGACCGATCCGCGCCCGGCGCGGCGCCGAGACGGAACAGCAACAGCTCGAATTTGTTCGAGCCGGCCAGGTTGGTTCTTTCATCTACTTCCTGCTGAAAGCTGTTCATTTCTGCCATGGTCATTTTCTTGGTTTCGGGAATTGACGGAATGGCCAGCACCGTTTTTCGGAATTGCAGCGTCAATTGCTACGGGAATATGCGGCTTGGCCATGAATGGAATTGCAAATAAGCAAAATTCAGGCCTTGAGTTGAGCCATGCCGATTTTCGGGGGAAGGAGCTTCGCAGCAGTGGCGAATGCAGACGATAGTTGAATCGGCAGGCGTTTAACCAGTCACGCCGTTCACTTCAGCAAGCGGCGTGACTGACTCCAAGTTCCGGAACATCACTGCTGCGCCAGTAATTTCGGCACAGCCGTGATGGCAGTTATGCCGGAATCCGGCCCCGGTGTACCGAAACGGTTTTCCTCTACTGCTTGCGCTTTAACTGCAGATTGTTAAATACCTTTTCCACGCCCGGCACCTTCAGCGCCGCCTGCCCGGCGCTTTCCTTTTCCTTCTCGTTATCCACGAAGCCGGCC